>NZ_JAEVHM010000040.1 GCF_016802865.1 Micromonospora parastrephiae
AAGCCTGACCGCCCCGGAGCCGGGCACCGGTCGGCCCCATCCCCAAAGCTCAACTCCAGCGACCGGATCTCCAGAGGCGGCTCACCCTCACCAGCCCAGAAGATCGTGCCGGTCTCGTCCACCACCACCACGCGGGGCGTGCGAGCCATCCCCCAGGTGATCGCCTCCGCCGGGTCGTCCCAGCTCGGCGCCTCCTCCAGCACCCCGGTCTCCGCGCCGGCGTCGTCTCCGGCCGACCGCTCCCAGTACGCCGTCCAGACCTGCTGCCCGGCGGACATGTCCGGGTGCACGAAGACGGTGCCGCGTCCACGCCAGGCGGCCAGCCGCTCCGGCACCACGGGCACCGGCGTCTCGCCGGTCACCGCCTCCAGGTCCTCCACGCCGAAGGCGTGCGGCAGCAGCTCGGCCATCCGCAGCGGGTGTGCCTTCGTCTCGATGAGGCATTCCGGCCCGCCGTGCTCCCACAGCAGCTGCCGGCATCGGCCACACGGCATGAGCGGCTCACCCGTGGCGTCGACGCAGGAGAGCGCGACGAGCCGACCGCCACCGGTGGCGTGCAGGCTGGAGACGACTCCACACTCCGCGCAGAGCGTGACTCCGTACGCGGCGTTCTCCACGTTGCAGCCGACCACGACGCGGCCGTCGTCGACCAGCGCGGCCGCGCCGACCGGGAACGTCGAGTACGGCGCGTACGCGTGCCGCATCGCCTCGGTGGCGGCGGCGCGCAACCGCGCCCAGTCAATGTCGGTCATGCCACTCATTCTGCCGAAGTAGCCCAGGTCAGAAGCGGGCAGGGTCCAGGGCCAGGCGCAGCGGTACGCGGTGATCGGATGCTGAAAGTAGGTCCGGCACGCCCCTGGCACCTACGTCTCATCACCTGGTCACGACTACGGGTGTCAGCCCTTGATGTACGGCTTGCCGTCGGCGGCCGGCGCCCGGACCCGACCGACCAGACCGGCAACCGCCAGGATCGTCGCCAGGTAGGGCAGCATGGCCAGGAACTGGCTGGGGATCGAGCTGTTGATGGCGCCCAGGTAGGTGGCGAGCTGGTCGGCGAAGCCGAAGAAGAGCGCGGCGAGCAGCGCCCCGGTCGGGTTCCACCGGCCGAAGATCAGCGCGGCCAGCGCGATGAACCCCTTGCCACCGATCATGTTCTTGGTGAACGAGTAGAGCGCCAGCGTGTACGACGCACCGCCGATGCCGGCGACAACGCCCGCCAGCAGCACGTTGCGGTAGCGCACCCGCAGCACCTTGACGCCGAGCGTGTCGGCGGCGGTCGGGTGTTCGCCGACCGAGCGGGTACGCAGCCCCCAGCGGGTACGGAACAGCCCGATGTGGATCACCAGCACCAGGAGCAGGCCGAGGTAGAGGAAGATGTTGCCGCGGAACAGCGCCGGCCCGAGCACCGGGATGTCCTTGAGCAGCGGGATCTCCCAGTTGCTGAACCGGGGCGCGCTGTTGTACCGCTCGATGTTGGTCTGCATCAGCCGCTCGTACAGGAAGCCGGTGACGCCGACCGCGAGCAGGTTCAGCACGATGCCCATGACGACCTGGTCGACCAGGTAGCGGATGGCGAAGACGGCCAGCAGCAGCGAGATGAACGCGCGCCGATCGCGGCGGCGACCAGGCCCACCCAGACGCTGCCGGAGATGCTGCCGAAGAGCGCGCCGCTGAACGCGCCCATCAGCAACTGACCCTCGATGGCCACGTTGACCACACCGGAGCGCTCGCAGAGCACCCCGGCGAGCGCACCGAAGATCAGCGGCAGGGCCAGGATGAAGGTGCCCCGGATGATGTTGACCAGGGGCATGAAGTTCTGCCCGGTCGGCGCGGCGGAGACCTGCCAGCAGAGGAAGGAGAGCACGAAGCCGACCAGCCCGACGCCGAGCACGGGCAGGAACCACCGCTTCGGCACCCCGGCGAGCAGTGCCGCGCCCGCGGCGACCGCGATGATCCCGAACAGGATCGCCCCGATCGTGCCGTTGATCTCCAGCGCGGCACCGGAGGCGTCGTCGCTGAGCGTGAACCGGGCCTGCTGGTCGGTGGCGAGCGCCCCGAAGAGCACCGCCGCCAGCAGACCGAGCGCCAGCAGCGTGAGGCCGACCTTGCGGCTACGGGTCCAGAAGCCCTCGTCGACCGGGGCGACCGCGACGTCGGGGACAGCCATGGTGGACATGAGTTACCAGCCCTTCGCCAGGCTCGTCTGCAACCGGGCGGCCCGTGCGGCCCGGAGCTGGAAGATCGCCTTCACCAGGGCCGGCGCGGCGATGAAAATGACGATCAGCGCCTGGAGCACGGTCACCAGCTCCAGCGAGATCCCCGAGTACGACTGCATCCGGTTGCCGCCGGCCTGGAGCGCACCGAACAGCAGCGCGGCGAGCAGCACCCCCCAGGGCTTCACCCGGCCGAGCAGCGCCACGAGGATGCCGTCGAAGCCGATCTGCGCGACCACCAGCGGCGTCAGGGCGCTCGCGGTGGAGCCGAGCACCATGTTCGAGCCGCCCAGGCCGGCCAGGATCCCGGAGAACACCATGATCAGGATGTACGTCCGGGTGACGCTGATGCCGGCGGTGCGGGCGGCGTCCGGGTTGGCGCCGACCGCGCGCAGCTCGAAGCCGAGCGTGGAGCGGTTGAGCAGCCAGGCGACCGCCCAGGTGGCCAGCACGGCGAGCAGGATGCCGGCGTGCACCCGCAGGTTGTCGCCGAGCAGTCGGGGCAGCTGGGCGGAGTTGTCCACCGCCCTGCTGATCGCGTCGGTGCGGGTCGGGTCCTGCACGCCGTTCTGCACGATCAGCCAGGTGAGGAAGTACGTGGCGACGTAGTTGAGCATGATCGTGTTGATCACCTCGTGTGCGCCGGCGCGGGCCTTGAGGATGCCCGGGATGAACCCCCAGAGCGCACCGCCCAGGGCGCCGGCCAGCACCGCCGCCAGCAGGTGCAGGCCGGGCGGCAGCGGCAGCAGGAAACCGGCCAGCGCCGCCAGGATCACGCCGATGGTCGCCTGGCCCTGCGCGCCGATGTTGAACAGGCCGCCGCGGAAGGCCAGCGCCACCGCCAGGCCGGTGAAGACCAGGGGCGCGGCGTAGGTCAGCGTCTCGGAGATCGGCGCCAGCACTGCCTGCCAGCCGTTGCTGCCGTTCAACCAGCCGGAGAACGCCTCCGGGTCGAAGACCGAACCCTTGAACAGGTTCGCGTACGCCTCGCTCACCAGCGTCCAACTGGCAGTGAACGCGTCGGAGGGGCGGGCCGTGATGTACGAGTAGGTGTGCAGCACGTCCGGATCAGAGATGATCATCAGCACCGCGCCGACCACGACCGCCAGCACCAGCGACAGCAGGGTCACCGTGAAGGTGTTGGCCGCCCAGAGGTTGTTTAGGAACAACCGACCCAGGGACGGCTGCGGCTGCGGCTCCGACACCTTCGGCGTGGTGGCCGTGCCGGCCCGCTCGGTGTTGCCGAGGGCGTTCTGCGCGGCCTGCGCCTCGCTCGCCGGCTCCTTGTCCGGAGAGCCCGACTGCGGGTTGGGGTTGGTCATGCCTCGTCCTCGCTCGCGGAGCCGTCGGCGCTCGCCGGGCCCCCGTCGGTCGCCGCACCGTCCTCGCCGGCGGCGTCCGGACTGATGCCGGCCATCAGCAGGCCGATCTCCTCACGGGGGGTGTCCGGGCCGACGACGCCGATGACCCGTCCGCGGTACATCACCGCGATCCGGTCGGCCAGCCCGATCACCTCGTCGAGTTCGCTGGAGACCACCATGACGGCCGTCCCGATGTCCCGCTCGTGGATGATCCGGCTGTGGATGAACTCGATCGATCCGACGTCGACGCCACGGGTCGGCTGGGCGGCGATGAAGAGCTTCAGCGGCCGGGACAACTCCCGGGCCACGATCACCTTCTGCTGGTTGCCGCCGGAGAGGGTGCCCACCGGCGCCTCGGCCGATGAGGTACGGACGTCGAACTGCTCGATCCGCTCCTTGGCCGACGAGGCGATCGCGTCCGGCTTCAGCGCGAGCCCGGCACCGAACGGCGGCCGGTCGTAGATGTCCAGCACCAGGTTCTCCGCGACGCTGAACTCCTTGACCAGGCCGTCCACGCTGCGGTCCTCGGGCACGTAGCCGACGCCCGCGCGGAGCACCTTCTTCGTCTTCCAGCCGTCGATCCGGTCGCCGGCCAGGCTGACGGTGCCGGCGAGCACCGGCCGCAGGCCCATGATCGCCTCGATCAGCTCGGTCTGACCGTTGCCCTGTACGCCCGCCACGCCGAGCACCTCGCCGGCACGCACGGTCAGGTCCACCCCGTCGACGGCGCGGATCTGCCGGTCGTCGTCGACGACCAGCCCCGTCACCTCCAGCACCGGGTCGCCCGCCGTGGCCGGGGACTTGTCCACGGTGAGCCGAACGTTGCGCCCGACCATCAGCGCGGCCAGCTCGTCCCGGCTGGCCTCCGGGGAGGCGGTGCCGACGGTCTTCCCGCGTCGGATCACCGTGATCCGGTCGGCGATGGCCTTGACCTCGCCGAGCTTGTGGGTGATGAAGACGATCGATTTGCCGGCCGCCTTGAGCGACCGCATGACGGTCAGCAGTTCGTCGGTCTCCTGGGGGGTGAGCACGGCGGTCGGCTCGTCCAGGATGAGCAGGTCGACGTCGCGTGTGAGCGCCTTGACGATCTCGACGCGCTGCTGGATGCCGACCGGCAGGTCCTCGATCACCGCGTCCGGGTCGACCCGCAGGTTGTAGCGCTCGGACACCTCGGTGACCTCACGCCGGGCACGCCGCCGGTCCAGGAAGCCGGCGATGCCGCCCCGGGTCTGCTCGGCGCCGAGCATGATGTTCTCGGCCACGGTGAAGACCGGCACCAGCATGAAGTGCTGGTGCACCATGCCGATCCCGGCTCCGATCGCATCGGACGGGCCCTTCAGCTTCAGCGGCTTGCCGTCGACCAGGATCTCGCCCTCGTCGGGCTGGTAGAGCCCGTAGAGCACGTTCATCAGGGTCGACTTGCCCGCGCCGTTCTCGCCAAGCAGGGCATGAATCTCTCCAGGCTCCACCGTCAGATCGATGTGGTCGTTGGCGACCAGATCACCGAACCGCTTGGTGATGCCGCGCAGTTCGAGTCTCAGCGCAACCTCCTGGAGTGCGAGCGATGGTGCAGCGTAGCTGCCGGCGACCGGGCCGGACCGGCCGGTCGCCGTGGCGCGCGATCGGCCGCTCCGGCCCCACGGGGGTCACCCGCGGCGCCGGAGCGGCCGGATCGGTCGTACCTGTCCCCCGTCGGCCCCGGTGCTGATCTCACCGAACGAGCCGGGCGGTCGTCACTTGGTCGGCTGGGCCTTCGAGGTGACGGTGATGGTGCCCGCGGCGATGTCCGCCTTGATCTTGTCGAGCTCGGCCTTCAGCTCGGCCGGAACCTTGCTGTCGAAGTCGTGGAACGGGGCGATCGAGACGCCGCTGTTGGCCAGGGTGCCGACGAAGCCCGGGTTGGCCTGCAACTTCTCGCCGCCGGCGGCCTTCAGCACCGCCTCCTTGACGGCCTCCGGGATGTTCTTGACGACCGTGGTGATGATCGCCGCGCAGTCCGGGGTGCTCTCGCAGCCGTCGACGTCCACCCAGATGGTGTTGTACTTGCCGCCCGAGGCCTTGGCCGCGGCGGTGGTGCCGAGGCCGGAGCCGCCAGCGACCGGCATGACGATGTCGGCGCCCTGGGCGACCAGCGCGTCGGAGACCTTCTTGCCCTCGTCCTGCTTGGCGAAGTCGTTGGTGAAGGAGCCCTTCTGGGTCTCCTTGTTCCAACCCAGCGCCTGGACGTTCTTGCCCTTGGTGGTGTTGTAGTACTTCACGCCGTCGACGAAACCGTCCATGAAGATGGTCACCGGCGGGATCGGTACGGCACCGTAGGTGCCCACCTTGCCACTCTTGCTCATCCCGGCGGCCAGGTAGCCGGCCTGGAACGCGGCCTGGGCGGTGTCGAACTGCATCGGGTAGATGTTGTCCACACGCGGGTTGGAGTCGACGATGCCGAACTGCTGGTTCGGGTTCGCCGCCGCGATCTTCTTGGTGGCGTTCTCCATCAGGCCACCGACCGCCAGGATGAAGTCGCACTTCTGGTTGACGAACTGGGTCAGGTTCGGCTCGTAGTCAGCCTCGGCCTTCGACGCCACGAACTTGGTGTCGATGTTGCTGTTGGCCGCCTTGGCCTCCTCGAGACCCTTCCAGGCCGAGGCGTTGAACGACTTGTCGTCGATGCCGCCAACGTCGGTCACCATGCAGGCGGTGTACTTCTTGGCGCCACTGCCGGCGTTGTTGTCATTATCGGGGGCCTCGCCACACGCTGCGGCGGTGAGCAGAAGCCCACCCACCGCGAAGATCGAGGCGATCCGCATCCCACGCACCGAGCGCAAGACGTCTCCTTCCCATTGCACACCGCGCCTAGTGCGGTGGCAGCCCATCAGCCGACCTGCGGGTGTGCCGCCGGCTGTCCCACGTTACGGACGGGAGCGTACGCCCGCGCCCACCCACCGGCCGACAATCGTGCACGACTGTTGAGCGCCTGTTACCCGGGTGTAACCCTTGCGTGGGGCAAGTCACTCTTCGTGCTGGTAGTCGAGCGTCCAGGCGTCCCGAACGTCCGGTTCGCAGGGGCTGATCCCCTCCCGGACGTTACCGCCAAAAGACCGCCACCGCCGCGTTGACCAGGGTCAGACCGACGATCGCGAGGAAGTGGCCGCGGTTGACCACGTCCCGCTTCCGGGAGAAGAAGACCATGACGAAGATCAGTAGCGCGATCACCAACTTCGTCACAAGTTTCGCCGGCGCCGGCTCGTCGCCGTCGCGCAGTGGCGCGGCGAGCCCGAGGCCGGTCAGCAACTGGATCACCGCCCCCCAGAGCATGGCCGGGTTGATCCGCAGCCGGCCGCTGACGTACTGGGCGATCGAGCCGCCGAGCAGCAGGGCGAAGCCGATCAGATGGACGTAGAGGAGAATCAGTCTCAGTGCTTCCACGCCGCCCATCCTCCCCTATCAACGACAGTTCGTAGTAGGGGGCTCGCGCGACCGTCGCGTCGAGGCCCGCCGCGGCGGCCGTCAGCACAGCCGCCAGACCTGAAAGGTGGGGCCGTCGGCGGGCAGGGTCAACACCTCGTCGTGGCGAGCAGACCGACGGCCACCTCCTGCCGGGCCGCGTCGCCGACCACCGTCCGGATCCGGGCCGAATCGTGCGAGCCGAGCAACTGCCAGGAGTGCACGTACGAACGCCAGGAAGTCAGCGAACGGTAGGCGCCCGTGGTGGCCAGCACCGAGCGCACCGGGAACCTCTGGAAGTTCTTGCCAACCGGCGCATCAGAATTGCGCCGCTATTCTCGCCTGTTGCGGGGACGTTAGCAAGACGTTGCAGAGAATGGAAGAGTTTGCAGAGCACCCCGCAAGAATTTGCCGGTGGGCTAAAGTGCCGCCATGCGCGCTCGACTGTCCGACATCGCCCAGCAGGCCGAAGTCAGCGAGGCCACGGTGTCGCGGGTGCTCAACGACCGCCCCGGCGTGGCGCCGGAGACCCGGCAGGCCGTCCTCACCGCCCTCGACGTGCTCGGTTACGAGCGCCCTGCCCGGCTGCGTAAACGCAGCGCCGGGCTGGTCGGCCTGGTGGTTCCGGAGCTGGATAACCCGATCTTCCCCGCCTTCGCCCAGGTCATCGAGTCGACCCTGGCCCAGAACGGGTTCACGCCGGTGCTCTGCACGCAGACCGCGGGCGGGGTCACCGAGGACGAGTACGTGGAGATGCTGCTGGACCGGCAGGTCTCCGGCATCGTCTTCGTGTCCGGCCTGCACGCCGACACCGCGGCCAACCACGACCGCTACCGGGCGCTGATCGCCCGTCCGCTGCCGGTGGTGATGATCAACGGGTACGTGCCCGGAATCGGCGCGCCCTTCGTCTCCTGCGACGACCGGGAGGCCGCCGAGCTGGCGGTGGCCCACCTCGTCGCACTCGGACACCGGCGGATCGGCCTGATCACCGGCCCGGACCGGTTCGTCCCGGTCCAGCGCAAGGTGGCCGGCTGGCGTGCGGCGATGACGCGGCTCGCCGGTGTGGCCGAGGCCGATCTCGGTTCGCTCGCCGAGCTGTCGCTGTTCGGCGTGGAGGGTGGCGAGGCGGCGGCCGGCCGGCTGCTGGACCGCGGCGTCACCGGCGTGGTCTGCGGCTCGGACCTGATGGCGCTCGGCGCGGTCCGGGCCGCACGCCAACGCGGCCTGACCGTTCCGGGCGACCTCTCCGTGGTCGGGTACGACGATTCGCCGTTGATGGCCTTCACCGACCCGCCGCTGACCACCATGCGTCAGCCGGTGACCGCGATGGCGGTGGCCGCGGTCCGGGCGCTGGTGGACGAGATCAACGGGCACGGCGCCCCGCACTCGGAGTACCTGTTCCGCCCGGAGCTGGTGGTGCGCGGCTCGACCGCGGTCGCCCCCGCCGCCGCCCGCTCCGGCGGTGGCGGATCGAACCGGCACCGTCCCGGCTCCTCGCCGCTGGCCGTCCCCGCCTGAGCGGCGCCCCTTCGACCGGTTCCGCGCCCGACCGGTGGGAGGCCCGGAACCCACCGGCGGCCCGCCTCGGACCGCCATTCCTTGCGCAAGAACTGGGTGCGCCAGGATCCGGCGTTCCTGCGGACCGGCGAGAGCCGCGACGGCTGCCGCGTGCCCATCCCGTGGACCGGCGAGCTGGCACCGTACGGCTTCGGGCCGGCCGGCAGCGAGTTGAGTTGGCTACCCACCCCCTCCACCTGGCGGGCGCTGTCCGTCGCCGCGCAGACCGGCGTGCCCGGCTCGACGCTGGAGGTGTACCGGGCCGCGCTGCGCATCCGCCGCGAACATCCGGCGCTGGCCGTCGACGCCGGCGGGGTCACCTGGCTGGAGACCGACCCGGGCGTGCTCGCCTTCTCCCGCGCCGCCGGCGAAACGGTGCTGACCTGCGTGGTCAACCTCAGCGGAGCGCCGGTCCTGATCGACGGGTACGGCCAGCCGGTCGTCGCCAGCGACACGCTCACCGGGCAGGGCTCCGGCCATCTGCTGCCGGTCGACGCTGCCGCCTGGTTGGAACGCCGCTGAGCGGGTAACCCGTTCTCGACCTGGTCGTCCGTCGTGCCCCGCGCCAACGGGCGACTGGGCTACCGGCCCCTTGTGGTGGGGGGTGAGGTGGCGCCGGCGCCGCGCAGAGGTGACTCCGCGCGGCGCCGGTGTCCGTCTGGGCCGGTGTGTGCGCCGTCGCCGCCGTGGGTACCGCACGGGTACCGGCACTACGGAGGTGACCCATGGTGGTACGGGTGGCGCAGTGCACGATCGACGTCGAGGATCTGGACCTGATGGTCGCGTTCTGGTCGGCGGCGCTCGGCTACCAGGTCGAGCAGGGCGATGACGGCAGCGCCAAGCTGTGGCCGTCGGGACAGCCGTCCGCGGCGGCCCCCACCATCTGGTTGCAGGGCTCCGGCACCGCCAAGCGGGGCAAGAACCGTCTGCACCTCGACCTGGTCGCCGACGGCGATCCGCAGACCGAGGTGCGGCGGCTCGTCGGCCTCGGTGCGCGGCATGTCGACGTCGGGCAGAGCGGCACCGAGCGGTTCACGGTGCTCGCCGACCCCGAGGGGAACGAATTCTGCGTGCTGGACGCCGCGCCGACCCGCTGACCGACCTCCCAACCGGGCATCACCGTGAGCTACCAATCTCCTGAACAGGCAACGTGAGCGCGGAACACGTTTGCGCAGCCCGGATACCGTCCACGTCGGATGGTTCCACACCACGCCGTTACAGGAGGTAGTCCATGATCGCTGAGAACATGCGGCGCAACGCAGTCCTGAAGCGACTGCTCGCCGCCCTGGCGGTCGTCAGCACGGCAATCGCCGTCGGCCTCGTACCGGCAGCCCCCGCCCACGCGGTCAGCTGCTATGGCGACTACTGCTCGGGGAAGGACCCGGAGGCCACCGGTTGCTCGGCCGGAGCGGTCACCGTCGCGTGGAAGGACGTGACCGGCGCCCGCCTCGAACTGCGGTGGTCGGCCACCTGCAAGACGAACTGGGCCCGGTACATCCAGTACCCGCGGGGCTGGTTCATGGGCAACGTCCCGATCGAGATGCGGGCGGTGCAGGACACCGGCTACACCCAACGCAAGGACTACGGCGTGAACGGCACGCCGGAGGGCACCACCTGGACCCCCATGATCTACTCCCCGGTCCGCCTGGTCCGAGCCGAGATGACCTACCAGTGCACCAGCGTCGGTGACTGCGTCGTCGGAGCGGGAACGGGTCAGAACCCGGTCCGTACGGGATGGGCCTGACCTGAACGGGACCTCGCCGGCTGACATCACGTGTCAGCCGGCGAGGGCCGCACGGCGCCCCCGTGTCAGTCGACGTCGCCGGAGCCACTCACTTCGCGGTCAGCAGTGCCGCGATCCGGGTGAAGCCGGCACGTACCTCGGCTTCGTCCGGCGGCTCGGCGGGCTCACCATGGCCCGCCTCGTCGGCCGCGGCGTCCAACTCCTCGTCGATCACGTCCTCGAAGTCGCCGTACAGGTCGGCCCCCTCGACCCGGCGGGCCTCGTCCTCGGCGGCGACCTGCGCGGCGGCGATCTCGCTACGGATCTCGTCGCCGACAGCGCCGGCAGCAACGGCTCCACCACGGCCATCAGCTGCTCATCGGCCACCACCGCCTCGGCCAACGCCAGCGCGTGCGGCCGCTCGTACGGCCCGCAGACCACCGGCTCCCACTCGTCGAGGTCACCGAGCGGACCGAAGGTGATGATCCACGGCAGACCCAGCATCGGCGAGTCGGCCGGCAGGTCCAGTGTCATGAGTGCGCCCACCGGCTCATCATGGTCCGCGAACGCGAATGCCGGACGCGGTTCGGCACAGTACCGCCCGTCCGGCGGCCGATCAGGGGCCGGTCAGCCGGGGCGGGCCGCGTCCAGGGCGGCACGGACCAGGGCGAGCGCGGTGGCGGGCGGTACGCCCAGCCGGGCGGCCTCCGCCGCGTAACCGGCCGCCGCCCGGTGCAGTCGGTCGACGGCGTCGTCCCGGCCCGGGGCGACGAAGGTGCCGTTGCGCCCCCGGGTCTTGAGCAGACCGGCCGTCTCCAACTCCCGGTACGCCCGCGCCACCGTGTTCGCGGCGAGCCGCAGGCCGGCGGCGAGCTGCCGGACGGTGGGAAGTCGGCTGCCGACCGGTAACCGACCGTCGCCGATCAGCTCGGCGAGCTGCACGCGCACCTGCTCGTACGGGGGAACCGACGAATCCGGTCGACCGAGATCAGCACCTGCACGCCTTCCGTCATCAGCCCGCGCCGCCCGGCGTACCGGGATCGGTGTCCTCGTCGAGATTCGCCGGCGGGGCGCCCTCCGCCAGGTCCACCACCCGCCCCTTCGTGCTGGTCGCGAGCAGCGCGGCCCCGAACAGCACCAGCTGGTTGAGCAGGTAGAGGTAGAGCAGCAGACCGACGGCGCCGGCAACCACCGTGTACGCCGGGTTCCGCTCGGTGCGCACCACGTAGTACCGGCCGACCGTGTTGAGCAGCGTGATGCCGACCGCGACCAGCAGCACCACCGGCCGCAGCCGGGACCGGCTCATCCGCAGCCGGGGCACCGCGAGCAGCAACGCGGTGGCGAGTACCGCGTTGACCAGCACGCTGAGCACCGCGCTGACCGTGGTCAGTCCGACCGACCCGGTGCTGCGCAGCAGGAAGCGCAGCAGCGACTCCAACGCGTCCACGGCCGCCACCGAGACGCCGAGGAGCACGAAGACGCCGATCATCACCCCCAGGTCGACCAGCCGTCGGACCACCAGGTTGCCGGGCTGCTGGTTGAACGCGTACATCAGTCGCTGCGAGGAGCGGATCGCCTCCACCCAACCGATCCCGGTGAAGACCAGGATGACCAGACCGACCACACCGACCGTGCCGCTGGAGTTGGCGATCTGCTGCGCGTCGAGGAACGGCAGGTTCTCCTTGAGAAAGTCGGCCGCCGCGGCGCTGACCTCGTCGTTGTCCTCCAGGATCGCGCCGAAGATCGAGAACGCGACCAGGGCGAGCGCGAACACCGCGAAGAAGCCGTAGTAGGCGATCGCCGCCGCCAGTCGCCCGGCCAGCACCTCGCCGTACAGCACGCCGGCCCGCCACACGTGGTCGAAGAGACCGGAGCGGCCGCGCGCGGCACTCACCCAACGGTCGATGCCCGCCTCGATCTGGCCGATCACGTTCACGCGATCATCCTCGCCGAACTCCCACCGCCGTAGTGGCAACCGGCTTCCGATGCTCGCCGACCGGCGCGTCGCCGGCCGGTCAGTCGCCGAGCCGGAAGTCCCGACGCGGTTGCCACCGGGCCTGCCCGCTGTGCGAGAAGAGGGTGAACGCGTCGACTTCGAACATCGCCGAGAAGTCGGCCAGATCCTCGTACGCCTTGTCCAGTGCCTCGGGCGCGACGTCCTGCGCGACGGTGACGTGCGGATGGTACGGGAAGCGGGTCTGGCGGTGCAGGCCCGGCGCCGCGGCGATGGCCGCGGCCAGCAGCTCGCACTCGCTGATGCCGGCGGCCACCGCGACGAAGACCACCTGCGTCACCGGGCGGAACGTGCCGGTGCCCCGCAGGTGCAGCGCGAACGGCAGGTGCGCGGCGGCGACGGCGGCGAGGTGCTGCTCGACGGCGGGCAGGTTGGCCGTCGGGATCTCGGTCGGCCCGAGCAGCGTCACGTGCGCGGGCACCGCGAGCGGGTCACCGGCCTCGACCCGTCGCCGGGTGAGTTGGCCACCCCACGGCTCCGGGATGTCCACCGCGATGCCGATCTGGATGGTGTCGCCGGTGGGCGGCACCCCGCCACTGCGATCCACGCTCCGCGCCGCCCTCTCGGCCACCGACCCGCCCACCTGTCCCGCGGCGCTATTCGCCGCGCACCGGCGGGAAGAACCCGACCCGTTCGTACGCCGACCGCAGCGTCGGACCGGCCACCGCCCGGGCCTTCTCGGCGCCGGCGGCGAGCAGCTTGTCCAGCTGCGCCGGATCGTCGAGGTACGTGCGGGTGCGCTCCTGGATCGGGCGGACGAACTCCGCCACCACCTCGGCCAGGTCCTTTTTGAGGTCGCCGTAGCCGCGACCGGCGTACGCGGCCACCAGTTCGTCGATGCCGCGCCCGCTGAGCGCCGAGTGGATGGTCAGCAGGTTGGACACGCCTGGCTTGGTCTCGGCGTCGAAGACGATCTCCCGGCCGGTGTCGGTCACCGCCGAGCGGATCTTCTTGGCCGACCGGGCCGGATCCTCCAGAAGGTCGATGATGCCGGCCGGCGAGGACGACGACTTGGACATCTTCGCCGTCGGCTCCTGCAGGTCAGTGATCTTCGCGGTGTCCTTGACGATGTGCGGCGCGGGCACCGTGAACGTCGTGCCGAACAGCGAGTTGAACCGCTGGGCCAGATCCCGGGAGAGCTCCAGGTGCTGGCGCTGGTCCTCGCCGACCGGCACCGCGTTGGCCTGGTAGAGCAGGATGTCGGCGGCCTGCAGGATCGGGTAGGTGAAGAGCCCGACGCTGGCCCTCTCGTTGCCCTGCTTCTGCGACTTGTCCTTGAACTGCGTCATCCGGCTGGCCTCGCCGAAGCCGGTGATGCAGCCGAGCAGCCAGGCCAGCTGCGGGTGCTCGGGCACCTGCGACTGGACGAACAGGGTGCTGCGCTCCGGGTCCAGACCGACCGCGAAGAGCTGGGCGGCGGCCACCCTGGTCCGCTGACGCAGCAGCGCCGGATCGTGGCCGGCGGTGATGGCGTGCAGGTCCACCACGCAGTAGAACGCGTCGTGGGTCTCCTGCAGGGCCACCCAGTGCCGTACCGCCCCGAGGTAGTTGCCGAGGTGGAACGAGTCGGCCGTCGGCTGGATGCCGGAGAAGACGCGGGGACGGGCGGGAACGTCGGACATGGCGATAATTCTGTCAGCAAGCAACCGGGTCCGTCATGACGGGCCGGCGGGTCGGCCGCGGCCCGCCGGTGCGGGGGTGCTGACCTCGTGCGGGTCCCCCGCGTCGACCCGGCGGGTCGGTCCGGCCGAGGCCCGGCGCCGCTGCCCGGCCACTGGATCCAGCGACTGCCCGGCCCCGGGTGGGCGCGACTGCGCGGCGGTGGGCTCGTGCCGATGCTCCGCTGCCCGCACCGCGGCGACCGCGAGACGGGCCACCCGTCGTCCGTCCAACGCCAGCACCCGCAACGACCAGCCGCCCGGCGGGTCGGGAACGTCCGCGTCGACCGGCTCACCGGGCACCGGCACCTCGTCACCGGTCACCGGCAGCCGCCCCAGTGCGGCCATCACGAACCCGCCGACCGTCTCGTACGGTCCGACGGGCAGCACCACCCCGGTCCGCTCGGCGAAGTCGGACAGGTTGAGCCGGCCGTCCACCACCGCGGGCAGGCCGGCGCGCACCGGGTCGGGAGCGGCGTCGTACTCGTCGTGGATCTCGCCGATCAACTCCTCGATCAGGTCCTCCAGGGTGACGATCCCGGCGGTGCCGCCGTACTCGTCGACCACCACCGCCAGGTGCTGGCCCTCCCGGCGCATCTCGGTCAGCGCGGGCAGCACCCGTTTGCTGCCGGGCAGCCGCTTCACCTCGCGGGTCAGCTCGCCGACGGTGACGCACGCGTCGGCCTCCGGGCGTAGCAGCACGTCGCGCAGGTGCACGAAGCCCACCACGTCGTCGTGGGTGCCGTCGGTGACCGGGTAGCGGGTGTGCGTCTCGGCGCGGACCAGTCGGGCGGCCTCGGCGATGGTCAGCCGGGCGGGGAGGAAGACCACCTCGGTGCGGGGCATCATCACCTCGCGGACGAGGCTGGCGCCGGCCACCAGAACCTCGTCGATGATCCGCCGCTCGTCCGGGTCGAGCACCGTGTTCGCCGCGACCAGATCCCGCAGCTCGGCTTCCGAGATGCGTTCCCGGCCGGCCGCCGGCCCAGCGCCGAGCAGGTCGGTGACGAGGCGGCTGACGCCGTCGGCGGCACGGACCAGCATCCGGGCGACGGCCCGGGCGAGCGGGCCGGGGTCGCGGCGGGGCCGCGCCCGCACGCGTCGCCGGAGCCCGGTACGGGCGGCTTCCCGCATGACAGAGATGGTAGACACCGTTGGCTCACCGCACCGGGATTCACGAACGACGGACCGGGCATGTGCGGCTCTGTTTAATCCTGAGAGATTATGATGGAATGGTGATGGCGGCGTGGTCGGCCAGGGTGTCCGCCGCAGCCGTAGGGTGATCACCGAAGGGCCAGTCCCGGGCGGGGTCGGATCAGGAGGCAACGACGTGAAACTGCTCGTCACCGGGGGCGCCGGCTTCATCGGCAGCGTGGTGACCCGGATGCTGCTGGACGCGGGGCACGAGGTCGTCGTCCTCGACGACCTGCGCACCGGCCACCGCGAGGCGCTCGCTCCCGACGCGACCCACGTCGAGGCGTCCATCCACGACGCCGCCCGCATCGTCACCCCCGACGCCGGCTTCGACGGGGTGCTGCACTTCGCCGCCCTGATCGCCGCCGGCGAGTCGATGGTCAAGCCCGAGCTCTACTGGCAGACCAACACCGTCGGCACACTGGCCCTGATCGACGCGGTCCGGGCCGCCGGGGTGCCCCGGATGGTCTTCTCCTCCACCGCCGCCGTCTACGGCAACCCCACCGAGCTGCCCATTCCGGAGACCGCGGTCAAGGCGCCCACCAACACGTACGGCGCCACCAAACTCGCCGTCGACATGGCGCTCACCTCCGAGGCCGCCGCGCACGGGCTGGCCGCCGTCTCGCTGCGCTACTTCAACGTGGCCGGCGCGCACCTCGACGGCGACATCCCGCTCGGCGAACGGCACGACCCGGAGACACACCTGATCCCGATCGCGCTGGAGGTCGCCGCCGGCCGGCGGGAGAAGCTCCAGCTCTTCGGCGACGACTACCCCACCATGGACGGCACCTGCGTCCGCGACTACATCCACGTCGCCGACCTCGCCCGGGCACACCTGCTGGCGCTGGACGCCGCGACCGCCGGCCAGCACCGGATCTACAACCTGGGCAACGGCAACGGCTTCACCAACCGCCAGGTCGTCGACGTGGTCCGCGAGGTCACCGGGCAGCCCGTGCCGGTCGAGGTGGCCCCGCGCCGCGAGGGCGACCCGGCCGAACTGGTCGCCTCCTCCGCGCTGGCCCGCGACGAGCTGGGCTGGGTGCCCGAGAAGCCGACCCTGCACGACATGGTCGGCGACGCCTGGGCCTTCTACCGCACGCACGTCCTGGAGCAGTCGTGAGCGCGAGGAGTGCCCCCACCGGTGACGTCGCCGAGCGGGCCGCCGAGGGCTTCACCAGCCAGTACGGCGGCAACGCGGCCGGCCGCTGGGCGGCCCCCGGCCGGGTCAACCTGATCGGCGAGCACACCGACTACAACGACGGGTTCGTGCTGCCCTTCGCGCTGCCGCTGCGGACCGTGGTCGCCGCCGACCGGCAGGACGGCGAGCAGTGGACGGTCTGGTCCGAGCTGTCCGGCGAGACGATCACCTTCGGCGCGGACGACGTCGCCGAGCCGGGTCGGGTCACCGGATGGGGCGCGTACGTGGCCGGAGTGGTCTGGGCGTTGCGCGACGCCGGCCACCCGGTGCCCGGTGCCCGGCTGGCGATCGCCTCCGACGTGCCACTGGGCGCCGGGCTGTCGTCCTCGGCCGCGCTGGAGTCGGCCGTCCTCGCCGCCCTGCTCGACCTCGGTGGGCTGGACCTGCCCGCCGAACGGCAGCCCCGGCTGGCGCAGCGGGCGGAGAACGTCTACGTCGGCGCCCCGACCGGGATCATGGACCAGTCCGCGGTGATCCGCTGCCGGGCCGGGCACGCCCTCTTCCTGGACTGCCGCGACGAGTCGGTCGAGCAGATCCCGTTCGACCTGGACGCCGCCGGACTGGCCGTGCTGGTCGTCGACAGTCGGGCGCCGCACCGGCATGCCGACGGCGAGTACGCCGCCCGCCGCCGGTCCTGTGAGGCGGCCGCGAAGGCGCTCGGCGTTCCCGCGCTGCGTGACGTGACCGTCGACCAGCTCGACGCCGCGTTGGCCCGGCTCGACGACGACGAAACCCGGCGCCGGGTGCGGCACGTGGTCACCGAGGACCAGCGTGTGCTGGACACGGTGGCGCTGCTGCGCGCCGGCCGCGTGCGGGACATCGGCCCGCTGCTCACCGCCTCGCACGTCTCGATGCGCGACGACTTCGAGATCACCGTTCCGGAGATCGACACGGCCGTCGAGGCGGCGCTGGGGGCCGGCGCGCTCGGCGCCCGGATGACCGGCGGTGGCTTCGGCGGTTGCGTCCTGGCGCTGGTCGAGGCCGACCGCGCCGACGCGGTAGCCGCCGCCGTCACGGCCGCGTACGCCGAACGCGCCTTCACCGCTCCCACCACCGTGACGGTCCTCCCCGCCCCCGGCGCAACCCGCCTAGCCTAACCCCACCCCACTCCCCACCCGGGTTGATCAAGAGGCTTGCGTAAATCCGAGCCCGGATCCTGACGCGAACCTCTTGATCAACCGGGGGAGGTGGAGGCCCGAGGAGGGTGTGTGGGAGGGCGGGTTAGGCGGCTTCGACGATCATGGCGGCGCCTACCGTGCGGTTGGTGGTCTCGTCGATGATGACGAAGCCTCCGGTGGTGCGGTTGCGCCGGTACTCGTCGGCCAGCAGCGGCACCGTGGTGCGCAGCCGTACCCGCCCGATCTCGTTGAGCCGCAGCTCGTCGGCCGACTCGTCACGGTGCAGCGAGTTGATGTCCAGGCGGTAGTGCAGCCCGCGTACGATCGCCCGCGCCGACCGGGTGGTGTGCTTGATCGCGTACCGGCCGCCGACCCGCAACGGGGTGGTCTCGTCCATCCAGCACACCATCGCCTCGATGTCCTGGGCCACGGCGGGAGCGTTGTTCGGACGGCAGATCAGGTCACCCCGGGAGATGTCGATCTCGTCGGCCAGTCGTACCGTCACCGACATCGGCGGGAACGCCTCCGCGACCGGCCCGTCGGCGGTCTCCACCGCGGCGATCCGGCTGGTGAAGCCCGACGGCAGCACCATCACCTCGTCGCCCGGCTTGAGCACACCGGAGGCGACTTGACCGGCATAGCCGCGGTAGTCGGTGACCGTCGTGGACTGCGGACGGATCACGTACTGCACCGGGAACCGGACGTCGACCAGATTGCGGTCGCTGGCGATGTGCACCCGCTCCAGGTGGTGCAGCAGCGACGGGCCCTCGTACCAGGGCATGTTCTCCGAGCGGGCGACGATGTTGTCGCCGCGCAGCGCGGAGATCGGCACCACGGTCAGGTCCGGTACGTCGAGCTTCGCGGCGAACGCGGTGAACTCGTCGGCGATGCGTTCGTAGACCTCCTGCGACCAGTCGACCAGATCCATCTTGTTGACGCACAGGACCAGGTGCGGCACCCGCAGCAGAGAACACAGGAACGCGTGCCGACGGGACTGCTCGACCAGGCCCTTGCGCGCGTCCACGAGGATCAATGCCAGGTCGGCGGTGGACGCGCCGGTGACCATGTTGCGGGTGTACTGGATGTGCCCGGGGGTGTCGGCGATGATGAACTTGCGCCGGGGCGTGGCGAAGTACCGGTACGCCACGTCGATGGTGATGCCCTGCTCCCGCTCGGCGCGCAGGCCGTCGGTGAGCAACGCCAGGTTGGTGTACTCGTCGCCGCGGGCCGCGCTGACCGCCTCCACCGCGGCCAACTGGTCGGTGAAGAGCGACTTGGTGTCGTAGAGCAGCCGGCCGATGAGGGTCGACTTGCCGTCGTCCACGCTGCCGGCGGTCGCGAACCGCAGCAGGTCCATCGGCCGCGCCTCGGCCGGCGGGGCCACGATCTCGGTGGTCATCAGAAGTAGCCCTCCCGCTTGCGGTCCTCCATGGCGGCCTCGCTGACCCGGTCGTCACCACGGGTCGCGCCACGCTCGGTGATCCGGGTGGCCGCCACCTCCTCGATGACCTTCTCCACGGTGTCCGCGTCGGAGCGGACAGCCGCGGTGCAGGAGGCGTCACCGACGGTGCGGTAGCGCACCTGCGCCTTGAACCGCTCCTCACCCGCGCGGGGACGGAAGAACTCGTTGACCGCGTAGAACATCCCGTCCCGTTCGATCACCTCGCGCTCGTGCGCGTAGTAGATCGAGGGCAGCGGGATCCGTTCCCGGGCGATGTAGTGCCACACGTCCAGCTCGGTCCAGTTGGACAGCGGGAACACCCGGATCGACTCGCCCGGGTGGTGCCGGCCGTTGTACAGCGACCACAGCTCCGGCCGCTGGTTCTTCGGATCCCACTGGCCGAACTCGTCGCGGAAGCTGAACACCCGCTCCTTGGCGCGGGCCTTCTCCTCGTCGCGGCGGGCGCCGCCGAACAGCGCGTCGAAGCGGTGCTTCTCCACCGCGTCGAGCAGCACCGGCGTCTGGATCCGGTTGCGCATCCCGTCGCCGGACTCCCGGACCAGCCCGCTGGCCAGGGCCTCCGGCACGCTCGCCACCACGAGCTGCAACCCCAGCTCGGCGACCCGCTGGTCGCGGTACTCCAGCACCTCGGGGAAGTTGTGCCCGGTGTCGACGTGCATGACCGGGAAGGGGATGTTGGCCGGGGCGAACGCCTTCTGCGCCAGCCGCAGCATGACGATCGAGTCCTTGCCGCCGGAGAAGAGCAGCACCGGGCGTTCCATCTCGGCGACCACCTCACGCATCACGAAGACGCTCTCCGCCTCCAGCGCGTCCAGGTGGGAGACCCGGTAGGCGGCGGGGGTGGTCATGACACCGGCTCGATTCGCTCGCTCATCCGATTTCCAGACCTTTCCGGTCGGGCATGCCAAGAAAGTCCGCTCAGGCTACCCGGAATGTCTCTGCAGCGCTGCAAGCAACCGGGTGGCGAGATCCTTGCGACAGACCAGAAGGTCGGGCAGCCGCGGATCCGCCTCGTTGTATTTCAGCGCAGAACCATCGATCCGGGAAGCGTGCAGTCCGGTGGCCGTCGCCACAGCCACCGGCGCCGCCGAGTCCCACTCGTACTGCCCACCGGCGTGGATGTACGCGTCCACCTCGCCGGTGATGACCGCGGCGATCTTCGCTCCGGCCGAGCCCATCGGCACCAGCTTCGCCCCCACGTCCTCGGCGAGGTCGGTGAGGAACACCGGCGGCCGGCTCCTGCTCGCCGCCAACCGGATCACCCGCGTGCCCGCCGTCGCCGCCTCCACCGTCATCGGCGGGTACGCCGGCGGGTAGTCCGTGCCCAGCACCCGGTGCTGCGCCGGCAGCCCGACCGCCCCGGCGACCAGCCCGTGCGGGCTCGGCGCGCTGCGCGCCCACAGGGCCACGTGCACGGCCCAGTCCGAGCGGCCCTCCTCGGCGAACTCCCGGGTGCCGTCCAACGGGTCGATGATCCACACCCGGTCCGCGGCCAGACGCGACACCGCCTCGGTGTTGACCTCCGCAGCCCAGGCCAGCCGTGACCCCTCGTCCTCCTCGGAGAGCACCGCGTCGCCCGGCCGCCACTTCGCCAACTCCGTGCGGATCAGGTCGTGCGACACCTTGTCCCCGGCCGACTTGAGCGCGCCGGTGTCGGTGAAGCCCAACTCCGTGCGCAGGTCGAGCAACGCCTGACCTGCGCGGGCCGCCAACCACCGGGCGAACGCGCCGTCGATCATCGGAGGACTGCCCATCTGCCCGCTCCCGTCACCTCGCCACGGCCCGTGCCCGCACGGACGCTCCACCGCGAGGCACCTCGCGGTCGCGGCCCGCCAAAAGGCGCAGACTACCGGCCCATCGCCGCGGATCCGGTACGCCCCGCCCGGCTCAGGCGCCGTGGTAGAGGTTCTGGGTGGGCTCCACGCCCTTGACGATCACCGACTCCACCACGTCGGCAGCACGGTCCACCAGGAAATCCAGCTCCTTGCGCTCCACCGCGCTGAAATCCGACAGCACATAATCCGCCGGATCCTGCCGTCCCGGTGGCCGGCCGACGCCGAACCGCACCCGGACGTAGTCCTTCGTGCCCAACGACTTCGACATCGAACGCAGGCCGTTGTGCCCGCCCTCGCCGCCGCCGCACTTGATCCGCACCTGGCCGAAGCCGATGTCCAGCTCGTCGTGCACCGCGACCACCTGGGCCGGCGGCACCTTGTAGAACTGCGCCAGCGCCGCCACCGGCCCACCGGAAAGGTTCATGTACGTCAGTGGCTTCGCCAGCACCAGCTTCGGCCCGCCGAAGCCCAGCCGCCCCTCGGCCACCTCGGCGACCGCCCGCTTGTGCCGGCCGAACCGCGCGCTCACCCGACCGGCCAACAGGTCGGCCACCATGAACCCGACGTTGTGCCGGTTCCCGGCGTACTCCCGGCCCGGGTTGCCCAGGCCGACGACCAGCCACGGCCCCGCCTCGTCCGTCACGACCCCGTCCCTCCGACGTCCGTCCCACCGACTCCCGATACGCCGGCAGGCGCCCCCGAACGCTCGGGGACGCCTGCCAGCGGAGTACGAACCGATCAGGCCTCGGCGCGCGCCTCGGCGCCCTCGGCGGCGTCCGCGCCCTCGGAACCCTCGGTGCCCTCGCCGACCTCGGCCTCGGCCTCCTCGGTGGCCGCCTCGACCTCGGGCAGCGTCGCCTCGAGCTGCTCGGCGGTCGGCGCGGCGGTCACCGAGGCGACCATCAGCTCCGAGTCGCCCACCAGCTCGACACCGGCCGGCAGCTGCACGTCGCCGGCGGTCACCTGGGCGCCGGCCTCCAGGCCCTCGATCGAGGCCTCGAGGTGGTCCGGCACCTTGGTGGCGTCGGCGGTCACCGAGAGGGTGTCGTGGTCGTGCACGATCAGGGTGTCCCGTGCGGCCTCGCCGGTCAGCTGGACCGGAACCTCGACGGTGACCTTCTCGCCGCGCCGGACCAGGAGCAGGTCGACGTGCTCGAAGGTGTCCTTGATCGGGTCACGCTGGATCGCCTTCGGCAGCGCCAGCACCTGGGTGCCGTCGGTGATGTCGATCGCGAAGAGCTGGTTGGCGCCGCCCTTGCGGATCGCCGCGGCGAACTCCCGGGACGGCAGCGCGATGTGCTTGGGCTTCTCGCCGTGGCCGTACAGCACGGCGGGCACCTTGCCGGCCCGGCGGGTACGACGGGCACCACCCTTGCCGAACTCGGTGCGGGGCTCGGCGCTGATCTTTACCTCGGACACGGGGAAACTCCTGATGCTTTCGCTGCGGCGGCTTGTCGTCTGGCGGTGCTGGGGCGAGGGGCTCGCTGGGGCTCATGCGTCATGAACGACTGCCCGGAGCACCGCGTCGATGACGGTGCCTCCGTGCGGCGCTATTCAGCGGCCCGCCGGGCACCCTCGCCGTGGCAACCGCACCAGTCTACCCGAGCTGATTCCAGGCTTTCCGGCAGTCCCCGGTCACGGCGCCGGGCCGGCGCGCCGACAGCGTTCCCGCCAGCGCGCCAGCCCCCTTTTCGACCAGTTTGTCAGCCCGATCCCCACCGGCGCGTCCGTTGGCGGAAACGGGCTGCCCCGCTCAGCTCAGGCCACCGAAGAGGGTGGTCACCGAGCCGTCGTCGAACACCTCCCGGATCGCCCGCGCCAGCAACGGTGCGATCGACAGCACGGTCAGCTTGTCGAGCTGCTTCTCCGGGGGCAACGGCAGCGTGTTGGTCACCACGACCTCGCTGATCGGGCTGTTCTTCAGCCGCTCGGTCGCCGGGTCGGACAGCAGCGCGTGGGTGGACGCGACCACGATCTCCGCCGCGCCCGACTCCTTGAGGATGTCCGCCGCCTTGGCGATCGTGCCACCGGTGTCGATCATGTCGTCCACGATCAGACAGACCCGGCCCTCCACCTCGCCGACCACCCGGTTCGCCACCACCTGGTTCGGCTTCATCGGGTCGCGGGTCTTGTGGATGAACGCCAGCGGGCAACCGCCCAGCCGGTCGGTCCACCGTTCGGCCACCCGCACCCGACCCGAGTCCGGTGCCACCACCGTCATCGGTCGGCCGGCGTACTTGTGCTCCACGTACTCCGCCAGGATGTCCATCGCGAAGAGGTGGTCCACCGGGCCGTCGAAGAAGCCCTGGATCTGCGCGGTGTGCAGGTCGACGGTGAGGATCCGGTTGGCGCCGGCCGTCTTCAACAGGTCCGCCACGAGCCGGGCCGAGATCGGCTCCCGACCACGGTGCTTCTTGTCCTGCCGCGCGTACGGGTAGAACGGCAGCACCACGGTGATCCGCTTCGCGGAGCCCCGCTTCAACGCGTCCACCATGATCAGGGTCTCCATGACCCAGGTGTTCACCCCGTGCGTCACGGACTGCACCACGAAGGCGTCCGAACCACGCACCGAGTCCTTGAAGCGTACGAAGATCTCACCGTTGGCGAACTCGTACGCGTCGGCCGGCGTCGGCGCCACGCCGAGCACCTCACCGATCTCCTTCGCCAGATCCGGAAAGCCGCGTCCGGAAAAGAGCATCAGGCTTTTGCGGTTTTCGGCGACGATGCTGCCCATGGGCCCGTCTGCTCCCGTTTGTCGGCGGTACCCGACCCGGTGGTGGTGGGTCGGGGACTAGTCGGTTGCAGTATCTCCCGCACCGGACGCGCCGCCCACCGTCTCGGCCTGCCCGTGCATTGCCTCACTGTCGCTTGCGGCGCCGGCCACATCCGACGCACCCTTCGCGTCGCCGGCACGCTGCGCGGCCTCGGCCGCCGCCGTACCGGCCCGCCGCTTCACCACCCAGCCCTCGATGTTGCGCTGGCGCGCCCGGGCGACACCCATCGCGCCCGCCGGCACGTCGTCCACGATCACCGAGCCGGCCGCCGTGTACGCGCCGTCGCCCACCTCGACCGGCGCCACGAACATGTTGTCCGCGCCCGTCCGGGCGTGGCTGCCGATCACCGTGCGGTGCTTGTTGACCCCGTCGTAGTTCACGAAGACGGAGGCGGCCCCGATGTTGGTCTGCTCACCGATCGTCGCGTCCCCGACGTACGTCAGGTGCGGCACCTTCGACCCGGTGCCGATCTGCGAGTTCTTCACCTCGACGAACGTGCCGACCTTCGACTTCTCGGCCAGTCGCGCCGCCGGCCGCAGGTACGCGTACGGCCCGACGCTGGCGCCCTCGCCGATCTCGGCGCCGACCGCGTGACTGCGGACCACCGACGCGCCGGGGCCGACGATCGTGTCGACCAGCGTGACGTCCGGCCCGATCGACGCGCCGGAGCCGACCACCGTGGCGCCGCGTAGCTGGGTGTTCTGGTCGACCACCGCGTCCCGATCCAGTGCGACCGTCACGTCGATCCAGGTGGTCGCCGGGTCGAGCAGGCTGACCCCGGTGCGCATCCACGCCTCGTTGACGCGGTCGCGCAGCAGACGCCGCAGCGACGCCAGCTCCACCCGGTCGTTGCAGCCCAACGTCTCGACGTGGTCGACGGCCACGTGCACCGCGACCGGCTCGCCGGCCGAGCGGAGCAGGCCGAAGACGTCGGTCAGGTACTCCTCGCCCTGGTCGTTGTCGGTGGAGAGCTTGCCGAGCGCGGCGCGCAGCCGCACCGCGTCGAACGCGTAGATGCCGGCGTTGATCTCCCGGATCGCGCGCTGCGTCGCGTCGGCGTCGCGCTCCTCGACGATCTGTTCCAGCCGCCCGTCGGCGTCCCGGACGATCCGCCCGAGGCCGGTCGGGTCGGGCACCTCGGCGGCCAGCACGGTGGCCGCCGCGGCGGCCTCCTCGTGCGCGGTCACCAGCGCGCCCACCGTCTCCGGGCGCAGCAGCGGCACGTCCCCGTTGATCACGACGACGGTGCCGGCGCCCTCCGGGACGGCTTCCAGCGCGATCCGTACGGCGTGCCCGGTGCCGAGCTGCTCGGCCTGGAGCACGGGGGTGGCGTCCGGGGCGATCTCGCCCAGGTGGCTCCGGACCTGGTCGGCGCCGTGCCCCACCACCACGACGGTACGGTCCGCGGCCAGCGGCGCGGCCGCGCTCAGCACGTGACCGAGCAGGGTACGACCGAGCAGGGGGTGCAGCACCTTGGGCAGTGCCGACTTCATCCGCTTGCCCTCACCGGCGGCGAGCACGACGACGGTACGAAGGTGGGGCTGGGGCACGACGTGGCTCCCGTCGGGACGGCGGACACTCTCGCGGCCATGCTAGCCGCGGCGCCCGGCACGTTCCCGCCTTACCCCCGCCGGAGCCCAAAACGGACTTAGGGGGCAGCTCGGCCGCCAGGGTTCGAACCTGAAACACGGGTACCAAAGACCCGGGTGTTGCCAATTACACCACGGCCGATCAGCGACGCGTGCGCGTCACATCGGGGATCGAAATCCCGCGGCTACACCTTAGCGTCCCGGCCGCGGTGTTCCACCGCTCATACCGCCGCGCCTGGACGCCCGCCTCCGTCGCGGGCGGGCCGTCCGCACTCCGGGGCGGGTCAACTACAGGTTGTACCCGCCGGCGACCTCGATGTTCTGGGCGGTGATCCAGCGGCCTTCCTCGCTGAGCAGCGTGGCGATCACCATGCCGATGTCGTCGGGCTCACCCACCCGGCCGAGAGCGGTCTTCGCGGCGAGGATCGGGATCACCTCGGGGAACCGCTCGAAGGCGTTGTCGGCGAGCCGTGTCCGGGTGAGCCCGGGGCGACGGAGTTGACCCTGATGCCGCGGGGGCTGAACTCCTTGGCCATGTACCGGGTCAGCACCATGAGGCCGCCCTTCATCGTGGCGTACGCGGAGTAGCCGGGCTCCAGGCCGGAGGGCAGCGCCGAGTTGCTGCTGGTGTTGACGATCGCGCCGCCGTCGGCCAGCAGCGGTAGCAGCGTCTGGGTGAGGAAGAACGGCCCCTTGAGCAGCACCCGCACGAACCCGTCGAACAGCTCCTCGGAGGTGTCCTCGAACATCGCCATCTGCGCGAACCCGGCGTTGTTCACCAGGGCGTCGAACGTGTCCTGATGCCAGGTGTCGCGCAGCGCGGCGACGACGGACGCACGGAAGGCGGGGAAGGTCTCGCTCCGGCCGACGTCCAGCGGCAGCGCGACGGCACGCCCGCCCTCCTTCTCGATGCTGTCCACGGTCTCCAGCGCTCCGGCGTGGTTGTTGCCGTAGGTCAGGATCACCCCGGACCCGCGCTTGGCGAGCTGGATGGCTGCGCTCTGCCCGATGCCCGAGCTGGCGCCGGTGACGATTGCGACCCGCATGGTTCGCCTACCTGTTCATTAGTGGAGCATCGACCTGCTCCTCGGGATGTGGCCTGATCCCAGAAAACCATCTTGAGCCGCGGGAACGATAGGTCGATACTCGCTACCTCTTGCCTGATCCTCTCTTTGCTGCGAATACGCTCGGGTGTTAAATGGGGAGATGCAGCTCGACGAACTGCGGGCGTTGCTCACCCGCCACGCCCGACCGGACGGCACCACCGACATCGAGGGCGTGCTGATCTCGCGGGCCGAGCAGCCGAACATGCCGTCGGCGTCGATGTCCGGCACGGTGCTGGCGCTCATCGCGCAGGGCGCGAAGAGGCTCGCGCTGGGCGACCGCGTGCTCGAGTACCGCGCCGGGCAGTACCTCGTCGCGTCGGTCGACCTGCCGGTCACCGGCCATTTCACCGAGGCGAGCCCCGACCGGCCGGCGCTCGGGTTCGGGCTCACCCTGCAACCGGCCGCCATCGCCGAGCTGCTGCTTCAGGCCGGCGCGGACCTGCGCCGGAGCGGCGGCGGGCTCCCCGGCATCGCCGTCAGCGACGCCTCGGACGAGCTGCTCGACGCCGTGATCCGGCTGGTGCGCCTCCTCGACCAGCCACGCGACCTCCCGGTGCTCGCACCCCTCACCGTCCGGGAGATCCTCTGGCGACTCATCACCGGCGAGCAGGGCGCGATCGTCCGCCAGCTCGGTCTCGCGGACAGCAACCTCTCCCACATCGCCCACGCGATCCGCTGGATCCGCGGCCACTACCGGCAGTCCTTCCGGGTGGAGGACGTGGCCCGACTGTCCGGGATGAGCGTGTCCGCCTTCTACCGCCACTTCCAGGCCGTCACGGCGATGAGCCCGATCCAGTTCCAGAAGCAGATCCGGCTCCAGCAGGCCCGGCTGCTTCTCGCCACCCAGCCCACCGACGTCACCGGTGTCGGTCAACGGGTCGGCTACGACAGCCCGTCACAGTTCAGCCGGGAGTACCGCCGCCAGTTCGGCGTGCCGCCGAGCCTCGATGCCGCTCGTCCCCACGCCGCCCCTTCCCTGCCGTGAGGCATCGACCTGCCGACCGCCCACCAGTGCCCTGAACTGCGTGTCAGCAAGTCGTACAAGGGTTTTCGGAAACTTCGCCGTGCGATCTACGGTGCCGTAAGTTACGGTGACGTAGGCGTAGCTTCGTGATCGTCTCCGTCCCCCTCTGCGAGGTGCCATGTCCACCACCCTGCTCGAACCCAACACCGCCGGCCCCGGCCCGAAACCGCTCACCGACGGCAGTCAGTCCTCCGGGATCCTGGCCGCTCTCTGGGCCTTCGTGGTGATTCCCTTCGTGGCCCTCCTGGTCGCCGTGCCGATGGCCTGGGGTGGCTGGCTGGGCTGGAGTGACGTGATCATCGGCGTGGTCTGGTACGTGGTCTCCGGGCTCGGCATCACGGTGGGCTTCCACCGCTACTTCACGCACGGGTCGTTCAAGGCGAAGCGGTGGCTGCGCGTCACGCTGGCGGTCGCGGGTTCGCTCGCGGTGCAGGGCGAGATCATCCAGTGGGTGGCCGACCACCGTCGGCACCACGCCTTCTCCGACCTGGAGGGTGACCCGCACTCGCCGTGGCGCTTCGGCACCAGCTTCTGGGCGTTGACCCGGGGCCTGTTCCACGCCCACGTGGGTTGGCTGTTCCGCCGGGAGCTGTCCAACCGGGAGCGGTTCGCGCCGGACCTCATCGCCGACCGCGACATCAGCCGGGTGGACCGGCTCTTCCCGGCGCTGGTGGCCGTCTCGCTGCTCGGTCCGGCGCTGATCGGTGGCCTGGTGACCTGGTCGTGGCAGGGTGCGCTGACCGCGTTCTTCTGGGCCGGGCTGGTCCGGATCGGCCTGCTGCACCACGTCACCTGGGCGATCAACTCGGTCTGCCACGTTTACGGCGAGCGCCCGTTCGCGATGCGCCAGGGTGACCGCGCGTCGAACTTCTGGCCGCTGGCGATCCTGTCCTTCGGCGAGAGCTGGCACAACCTGCACCACGCCGACCCGACCAGCGCCCGGCACGGCGTGCTGCGGGGCCAGGTGGACATCTCCGCCCGGGTGATCTGGCTGTTCGAGAAGTTCGGCGCGGCGTCGCAGGTGCGCTGGCCGAAGCCGGAGCGCCTCGCGGCCAAGCTCGTGAAGCCTGTCGCATCCCGGTAAAACCGGGCGGTGCGCCGGGAGACCGCCTGGCAGGATGGCCGGATGACCGGGCGACGCGGGGCCCCCGCCGGCTCGGCCGACGGGGAGCCGGGCCCGATCGGGGTACGGTCGGACGGCGCGGCAGGGCGGTTTGACCGCCCGCCGGTGAGGCGACGACGTGAACGGGCACGACGGAGGCACCATCCCACGGCAGGGCGTCACCGAGCGCCAGCGAGGCGGCGACATGTCCGAGGTCAGCGATGGTGTCGGCGGGCGCCGGACGACGCCGCCGGCCCCGGCAACCAAACCCAAGCCCCCCTCCCGGGTCCGCATGTCCGCGGCCCAGCGGCGGGAGCAGTTGATCGCCACCGGCCGGCAGCTCTTCGCCGAGCGTGGTTTCGACGCCACCTCCATCGAGGAGGTGGCGGCCCGCGCCAAGGTCTCCAAGCCCGTGGTGTACGAGCACTTCGGCGGCAAGGAGGGGCTCTACGCGGTGGTGGTGGACCGGGAGGTCCGGGCCCTGTTGGACCGGATCACCACGGCGTTGACCGCCGGGCATCCGCGGGAGCTGCTGGAGCAGGCGGCGCTGGCCCTGCTGGGCTACATCGAGGAGGAGACCAGCGGGTTCCGGGTGCTGGTCCGCGAGTCGCCGCTGATGTCCGGCACGGCCACCTTCAGCAGCGTGATGAACGACGTGGCGCACCAGGTCGAGCACATCCTGGGCGCCGAGTTCAAGAGCCGCGGGTACGACCCCAAGCTCGCCGAGCTGTACTCGCAGGCGCTGGTGGGCATGGTGGCGCTGACCGGTCGCTGGTGGCTGGAGGTGCGCAAGCCGCGCAAGGAGACGGTGGCGGCGCACCTCGTCAACCTGGCCTGGAACGGGTTGTCGCACCTGGAGGCGAAGCCCACGTTGATCACCAGCCGGCGCCGCTGACCTCGGTCAGCGGCGGTGCGCGTCGGCCACCGGGTGTTTGCGGTGCTCCCGCTCCGCCTCGGCGTGTTCCGGAGGACCCACCTTGTCGTAGAGGCCCGTGCCGAGCAGGATCAGCCCGAACAGCATCGACACGACCACTGTCGACATCGAGAAGTTGAGGAAGTTCGCCTCGGTCTGCAGCACCGACATCATCAGGATGCTGGTCACCAGGAACACCACCCCTGCGGTGAGGTTCATGTAGTGGCCGAGGTTGCTGCGCCGGGAAGCCCCGATGATCAGGACCACTCCGAACACCACCGAGGCGAGTGAGAAGGCCAGGTTGGTGCGCAGCCCGAGCGCCCAGTGGCTGCCCCGGTTGAACAGCGGATCACCGAACGTCTCGGCGACACCCCAGACACCGAAGACCAGGATGTAGACGCCGATCAGACCGGAGAGGACCCGGTAGAGCGGCCGAGCCGGATGGTTGACCGGAAAGTGCGGCATACCCAGACCCCCTGATTTGGCCGATTCAGGAGGATTGTCACCTGAGGCAGGGCCAACTGTCCGAGGAACCACGAAGCCGGGAGGGCCCGCCGAAGGGCCGGACCAAGTCAGGTTTTCGCCGGAGCCCGAGCTGCGCAGGGATCAAGCCTGACCGCCCGGAGCAGCTCGGGCTCCGGCGAAAACCACAACAGCGACCGAGAACAACCTCAGAGCACCAGCCGAGCCTTGTGGAAGGCCTCCGCCTCATCCTCCGTGCCGACCTTGCCGTACATGCCGACCATGAGCAGCACCAGGCCGACCGACAGCACCACGATCACGGTGGTGATGCTGAAGTTGAAGATGTTGGCGTCGGTCCGGATGAACGCGAGACCGGCCAGGCCGATCACCATCAGGGCGTACGCCAGCCACTGGTTGATCGCCACGTCGATGTTGCGGCCGAGCGCGGTGCCGACCAGCACGACGAGCCCGAGCAGCACGCTGAGCAGCGAGAAGCCGAGGTTGGTGCCCTGGCCGAGGACCTTCGTGCCGTCCTGCGCGAGGACCTCGTTGCCGGCGCTCGCGATGATGCCGAGCACACCGAAGACCACCAGGTACAGACCGGTCAGCCCGCCGATCGCCCGGTAGATCGGCGCGCGGGGTGGTTGACGGGGGTGTGGGCCATGTCTGAGTCTCCAACGCCGTGGGGTGAGGTGTCGCCGACGATTGTCCCGCATGTGGCGGTGTGACGCCGCACACGGCCCCCGGGCTGGCGCGCCCGGCCCGGTCAGCTCTCCGGAAGCTCCTCGGCGAGGGTCATCCAGGTCTCCTCGATCCGCTCCCGCTCGGCCCGCAGATCCTTCAGCTGGGTGTCCAGCTCGGCGACCCGGGCGTAGTCGGTGGCGTCGGCCGCGAGCTGATCGAGCAGCGTCGCCTCGCGCTGGTCGAGCTTGCCGAGCTGACGTTCCAGCCGGGTCAGTTCCTTGCGGGCCTGACGCACCTCGGCGGCGGACATGCCGGTCCCGGTGGGTTCGCTGGACGCGACGGCCGACGCGGCACCGGCGCGAGCGGGGCCGGCCCGCTCGGCGGTCCGGGCGAGGTACTCGTCGACGCCGCCCGGCAGGTGCACGAGCCGACCGTCGCCGAACAGCCCGTACGCCGTGTCGGTGACCCGCTCGATCAGGTAGCGGTCGTGGCTGGCCACGATGATCGTGCCCGGCCACGAGTCGAGCAGGTCCTCCAGCGCGGCCAGGGTGTCGGTGTCCAGGTCGTTGGTGGGCTCGTCGAAGAGCAGCACGTTGGGTTCGCCGGCGAGCAGCCGCAGCATCTGCAACCGGCGACGCTCACCGCCGGAGAGGTCGCTGACCGGGGTCCAGAGGCGGCGGTCGTCGAAGCCGAAGACCTCGGCGAGCTGGGCGGCGGAGACCTCCCGGTCGCCGAGCTGCACCCGGCGGGCGACCTCCTCGACGGCTTCGAGCACCCGCAGATGCCCGGGCAGCTCGGCGAGTTCCTGGGAGAGGAACGCGGGCCGCACCGTGGAGCCGGTGCCGAAGCGGCCACCGTCCGGGCGGGTGATGCCGGCGAGCATCCGCAGCAGGGTGGTCTTGCCGGCGCCGTTGGCGCCGAGGATGGCGATCCGGTCACCCGGGCCGACCAGCCACGTGACGTCGCGCAGGATCTCCTTCGGGCCGGCGTGCAGCTCGACGTTCTCCAGGTCGTACACCTGCTTGCCGAGCCGGGAGGTGGCCATCCGCTGCAACGACATGGTGTCGCGCGCCGGCGGCACGTCGGCGATCAGGGCGTTCGCGGCGTCGATGCGGAACTGGGGCTTGGAGGTTCGCGCCGGTGGACCGCGGCGCAGCCAGGCGATCTCCTTGCGGAGCAGGTTCTGCCGGCGTGCCTCGGTGGCGGCGGCGACGCGCTCGCGTTCGGCACGGGCGAGGGTCCAGGCGGCGAACCCACCCTCGTACGCGCGGACGGTCTGGTCGCCGACCTCCCAGGTGGTGGTGCAGACCGCGTCCAGGAACCACCGGTCGTGGGTGACCACCACCAGGGCGCCCTTGCGGCCGACCAGGTGCCGGGCCAGCCAGTCGACACCACCGACGTCGAGGTGGTTGGTGGGCTCGTCGAGGATGAGCAGGTCCGAGTCGCGGACGAGCAGCGCGGCGAGCGCCACCCGGCGCCGTTCGCCACCGGACATCGGGCCGACCGGCTGGTCGAGGCCGAGGTGTGGCATACCGAGGCCGTCGAGGATGCCGCGAACACCGGCGTCGCCGGCCCACTCGTGCTCGGCGCCCATGCCCTCGCCGAGCCAGGCGGTGCCCAGCACCACGTCCCGGACGGTGGCGTCCGGGGCGAGGGTGAGCTGCTGCGGCAGCCAGAGCACGCGCAGATCACGGCGGTGGGTGACCCGCCCGTCGTCGGGCTCCTCCTGCTTGGTGAGCAGGCGCAGCAGGGTGGACTTGCCGGCACCGTTGAGGCCGACCACACCGATCCGGTCGGCGTCGTCCAGGCCGAGCGAGACGTCCGTGAGCAGCCGCCCGGCGGCGCCGTACCCCTTGGACACCCGGTCCAGATTGACGATGTTGGCCACGTTCCACCCTTCAAGATCAAGGCGTCCGGGTGCCGGCGGGCACCTCGGGACGCCTGACCCAAGGGTACGCGGACGTCCCGGCCACCCGCGCCGCCCGCCCGCAGGCCGCTGGCGGGCCGACGGGACGCGACTCAGCCGACCCGGGCGCCGACGACCGGCCCGTGCGCGACCCGCGCCTCCCGGCACACGCCGGCGCTGGTCAACTCGGCGGCGATCCGCTCGGCGTTGGCCGCGTCGGTGGCGAGGAAGACGCACGTCGGGCCGGAGCCGGAGACGAGGCCGGCGAGCGCGCCCGCCGCCTCGCCGGCCTTGAGGGTGTCGGCCAGCGCCGGGCGCATGGCCAGCGCGGCGTCCTGGAGGTCGTTGCCGAGCGTGCGGGCGAGCACCCGCGGATCACGCTGACGCAACGCGCCCAGCAGGGCGTCGGTGCTGCCCAGCGGGGCGCCGGCGGCACCCGAGTCGCGCAGCCGGTCCAACTCGCGGTACGCGGCCGGGGTGGACAGGCCGGCGTCGGCGATGGCCACCACCCAGTGCCACGAGGTGGCGCGGGCCAGCACGGGGCTGACCGCCTCGCCCCGACCGGTGCCCAGCGCGGTGCCTCCGTAGATCAGGAAGGGCACGTCGGAACCGAGGTCGGCGGCGATCCCGGCCAGCTCGTCACGGGACAGGCCGGTGCCCCACAGCGCGTCGCAGGCCACCAGCGCGGCGGCGGCGTCGGCGCTGCCGCCGGCCAACCCGCCGGCGAGGGGGATCTGCTTGCGCAGGTGCAGACGGGCGTGCGGCAGCACCCCGGCGTACCCGGCGAGGGCGTGCGCGGCGCGGATGACCAGGTTGGAGTCGTCCAGCGCCAGCTCGCCGGTGCCCTCCCCCTCCATGCGGACCCGGAGAAGCTGGTCCGCCCGGTGATCGACAAGGGGGAGTTCGGCTACCAGGCGGTCAACGTCACCGCCCAGCGGGGCGACCCGAAGTCGCTGCTCGCCTGGTTCGAGCGCATGATCCGTACGCTGCGGGAGGCGCCGGAGATCGGCTCCGGCTCGACCACCCACATCGACGTGCCGGTGCCGCCCGGCGTGCTGACGCACCGGGCGGACGGGCCGACCGGGACCATGGTCTTCGTGCACAACCTCGGCACGGATGACGTCGAGGTGGACCTGAGCAGCCTGGAGCCGGAGGCCGACCTGCCGATCGACGTGCTCGCCGACCGGGGCTACGGCGAGCTGGGCAAGCTCGGCGCGGTGAAGGTCGCCGGCCACGGATACCGGTGGATTCGCCTATGCCGAGGGTCGGCCTGGTGACGCTAAGCTCCTCCGATCGACCCCACGTTACCGGGAGGTAATCATGTCGGAGGAGCCCCGCGTCGCCATCGTCACCGGAGCCGCACGCGGTATCGGCGCGGCCACCGCCCGGCGGCTGGCCGCCGACGGGATGGCCGTCGCCGTGGTCGACATCGAGGAGGCCGCCACCAAGGAGACGGTGGACGCCATCGCCGCCGCTGGCGGCCGGGCGCTCGGTGTGGGCGCGGACGTGTCCGACCGGGATCAGGTCGAGGCGGCGGTGTCCCGTGTCGCCGCCGAGCTGGGTGCGCCCACCGTGCTGGTCAACAACGCCGGTGTGCTGCGGGACAACCTGCTGTTCAAGATGACCAACGCCGACTGGGACACCGTGCTGGGGGTGCACCTGCGCGGTGCGTTCCTGTTCAGCCAGGCCGCCCAGAAGCACATGGTGGAACGCAGGTGGGGGCGGATCGTCAACCTGTCCAGCACCTCCGCGCTGGGCAACCGGGGTCAGGCGAACTACGCCGCCGCCAAGGCCGGCCTCCAGGGATTCACCAAGACGCTCGCCATCGAGCTGGGGCCGTTCGGGGTGACCGTGAACGCGGTCGCGCCGGGCTTCATCGTCACCGACATGACCGCGGCCACCGCCGCGAGAATGAAGGTCGACTTCGAGGACTTCCAGAAGCACGCCGCCGCGGAGATCCCGGTCCGTCGGCCGGGACGCCCGGAGGACGTCGCGCACACCATCTCGTTCCTGGTGAGCGAGGGCGCCGGCTTCGTCTCCGGTCAGGTCATCTACGTCGCCGGTGGCCCGAAGGGCTGACCGAGGTCAGGCGTGGTCGTGGCGGGTGCGCCACAGCCAGAACAGGCCGAGCACCGGCAGCACCAGCGGAATGTAGCCGTACCCGCTGCCGAACTGCGACCAGACCGTCTCGTCGGGGAACAGCTCCCTGTCGGCCACGCTCAGGACGCCCACCGCGACCACGCCGACCAGCTCCACCGAACAGCAGGCCAACGCGACCCGCCGGCCGGTGTGCCCGGCGCGGGCGAGCCCCACCGCCGCCACGATGTAGATGAGCGCGGCCAGCGCGGAGAGCAGATACGCCACCGGCGCCTCGTCGAACCTGGTGGCGATCTGCAGGCCCGCCCGACTCGTCGCCGCGATGGCGAAGAGCAGGTAGACCGCGATCAGCAGTCGACCCGGGCCGGAGTTCGTGCGACGCCGGGCCGGTCCCGTCTCAACCACCGAGCACCTCCCAGGTCTGCTGCAACCGGACCACCACCACCGGGGCCACAAGGCAGACCGCGCACACGATCGCCGAGCCCCAGCGGGTCGGCTCCATCCGGGCCAGCACCCAGGCCAGCGGCGGCAGGCAGACCAACGTGACCAGGTAGCCGAAGAAGGCGCCGGGCTCGCCCGGCCGCTCCCCGCCGCCGACCGCGACGAGCGCCAGCACGCTCAACACGAGCAACGCCACTTCGAGTACGGCCAGACCGACGAACTGCGCCCGGTCCGGTGGCCGATGCCGTACCGCCGCCACCAGCGCCCACGCCGCGACGAGCAGCGACAGCACGATCGGTACGGTCGCGACGATCCCGTCCACCGGCGAGTCGGTGCCCATGGTGCTCACCGGACCCACCCGGTCGTTGCCTCGGTCACCGGCACAGCCTACTAACCGTCGTAGTAACCGGGTCACGCTGCCTCGCTGTCGTCCCGGCGCGTGCCGCCGTGGGGGTTCGTCGCTCGCTGTCGTCCCGGCGCGTGCCGCCGTGGGGTTCGTCGCTCGCTGTCGTCCCGGCGCGTGCCGTCGTGGGGTTCGTCGTTCGCTGTCGAGCTGCCCCAGAGGTGGGGCAGAGGGCCCCGGCCGCAACGCCCCACCTCTGGGGCAGGTCGACAGGCACTGGCCCGACCGTGGTCCCGCCCGGGGGCACAGGCCGTGAGCTGCTCCGGTTGGTCGACCCGCCGTCGGTGCGGCCGGTGGGGCGACTAGCGTGGATCACGTCCGTGGCGTTGCCACGGTGCGGGGAAACAGCGGAGGTACACGTGCTGCGGTTCGGGTTGTTCGGCACCGGTCACTGGGCGATCGAGACGCACGGGAAGGCGTTGCACGCTCACCCGGACGCCGAACTGGTCGGGGTGTGGGGGCGCAACCCGGAGCGGGCCTCCGCGCTTGCCGAGCGGTACGGGGTGCCCGCGTACGCCGACGTGGACGCGCTGATCGAGCAGTGCGAGGCGGTGGCCGTGGCGCTGCCGCCGGACATCCAGGCCGACATCGCGGTCCGGGCTGCCTCCGCCGGCCGGCACCTGCTGCTCGACAAGCCGCTGGCGCTCAGCGTCGCCGACGCCGACCGGGTGGTCGCCGCCGCCGAGACGTCCGGGGTCGCCTCGGTCGTCTTCTTCACGCAGCGGTTCCAGCCGAACGTGACCGCGTTCCTCGCTGCCACCGCCGCCGCCGGGGGTTGGCAGCACGGTCGGACCATCGCCTTCGCGTCGATCTTCCAGGACGGCAGCCCGTACGGCGGCTCGTTGTGGCGTCGGGAGCACGGTGCGCTGTGGGACACCGGCCCGCACGCGCTCTCCATCCTCCTGCCGGTGCTGGGCCGGGTGACCCAGGTCGCGGCCATGGACGGCCCGAGTGGGATGGTGCACCTGCTGCTCACCCACGAGGGCGGCGCCACCAGCAGCGCCTCGCTCTCCCTGGACGCACCGCAGGAGTCGATGACCCGCGAGTTCGTGTTCTACGGCGAGAACGGCATCGAGACCGTGCCGTACGGCGAGAACGACGCCGCCACGGCGTTCGGCGTGGCCATCGACCAGCTCGTCGAACAGGTACGCGCCGGCACCCGGGACCACCGCTGCGACGTCCACTTCGGCCGCGAGGTGGTCACCATCCTCGCCGCCGCCGAAACCGCCCGCACAGAATCCCGCACCATCCCCCTCCCGTAACCCCCACCCCACC
>NZ_JAEVHM010000400.1 GCF_016802865.1 Micromonospora parastrephiae
GCATTCGCCGCCGGTGGACACCGCCGGCGCGGGAGACCTCGGCGCGGCCGAGACCCGGCGCAGCGCGCGCAGCGGCGTGGCCGGGCTCCTCGGAGCGGCCACCAGCGGCCTGTTCGGCTTCGTGCTGGCCGTGGTGATCACCCGGGGGTACGGCACGGCCGGCGCGGGTGCGTTCTTCACCGCCATCGGCGTGGTCACCGTGGCCACCGCCGTCTGCACGCTCGGCGCCGAGACCGGTCTGATGTGGGCGCTGCCCCGACGTCGCACCGGCGCACGGGGCGATGCGGCCCGGGTACTGCCGGTGGCGCTCCTCCCGCCGCTGCTGGCCGGCCTCCTGGTCGCCGGCGCGGCGTGCTGGCCGCCGACGCGCTCGCCCCCCGGTTGCTGCGCGGCTCGGGCGCGAGCGGCGACGCGCTGCTCACCGTCACCTTCACCGCCGTGCCGGTGGTGGTCGCGATGACCCTGCTGCTGGCCGCGCTGCGCTGCGTGCGACCCATCCGGGCGTACGTGGGAGTGCAGTTCCTCCTGTTGCCGGTGGCCCGCCCGGCGCTGGTCGGCGCGGCCGCGCTCGCCGGCGGCGGCCTGCTCGCCGGCATGACCGGTTGGCTGGTGCCGGCGGCGCTGGCGCTGCTGGTCAGCCTCACCCTGGTGGCCGGCCCCCTCGGGCTGGGCCGGGGCGCGGCGCTGCGGCCGGGCCGTGCCGACTGGTCGACGTTCTGGCGCTTCGCGCTGCCCCGCGCCGCCTCGGCGGCCATCGACGCGGGGAGCATGTGGGTGGGCGTGCTGCTCACCTCGGTGCTGGCCGGTCCGGCGGACGCCGGCGTGTTCGGCGCGGTCGGCCGGTACGTGCTCGCCGGCCAGTTGGCCATGCAGGGGCTGCGGGTGGCGGTGTCACCGCAGCTTTCCCGGCTGCTCGGGCGTGGCGAGCGGGCCGCCGCCGCGGCCGTGCACCGGCAGTTGACGACCTGGGGGCTGGTGCTGTCCTGGCCGGTGTACCTGCTGCTGGCGGTGTTCGCGCTGGCGTTCCTGCAACTGTTCGGGCCGGAGTTCACCGCCGGCGTGCCGGCGATGACCGTGCTGGCGCTGGCGATGCTGGTGAACACCGGGGTGGGCAACGTGCAGAGCCTGCTGCTGATGGGCGGACGCAGCGGCCTGCACCTGGCGGCCACGCTGGCCGGGCTCGCCGTGACCGTGTCGCTGGGCCTCTGGCTGATCCCCGGACACGGCGCCACGGGTGCGGCGTTCGCGTGGGCCGCCGGCATCGCCACCGAGAACCTGAGCGCCGCGGCGTTCGCCCGGCGGGTGGTCCGGCCAGCCGCTGGTCGACACCGCGATGCTGCTCGCGGCGGCGGCCA
>NZ_JAEVHM010000401.1 GCF_016802865.1 Micromonospora parastrephiae
CGGCCACCCCGGCGCGGCCCACCCCGCCCCGGCCACCATCGATCTGATGTCCGCGCTGACCACCGGTGACTGGGTGCTCGCCGACGCCACCGACACCGGCGTACGCCGGGAGTGCAGTGGGCTGGTCGCGGCGCACCTGCAGTGGCACCTGGAGCGCGCGCTACGCTCGCTGCCGCTGGTCGACCGGGGTCCCTCGGTCGCCGGCACGGTCCCGCCGTCCGGCGGCGGCGGGGCGGCGATGCTCCGGCCGCGCGGCGACGTCGAGGCCGGAGCGGACGGTGCGAGCAGGGAGAGAGCCGAGTGATCCGATCGATGAGGGCCAGCCGGCGTGAGCCGGTGCCACCGACACCCCACCCGTCCGGCGCCCGGCCACCGGCGCTGCCCGGCGAGGCGGTGCCGAAGCACGTGGCCGTGGTGATGGACGGCAACGGGCGGTGGGCCAAGGACCGCGGGCTGCCCCGCACCAAGGGTCACGAAGCGGGGGAGCACAGCCTCTTCGACACCATCGAGGGCGCGATCGAGATGGGCATCCCCTACCTGTCGGCGTACGCGTTCTCCACCGAGAACTGGCGCCGCTCACCGGACGAGGTCCGGTTCCTGATGGGGTTCAACCGGGACGTCATCCGCCGCCGCCGCGACCAGCTCGTCGACCTCGGCGTCCGGGTGGTCTGGTCGGGCCGGCCCGGCCGCCTGTGGAAGAGCGTCATCTCCGAGTTGCAGACCGCCGAGGAGATGTCCCAGGGCAACTCGACGCTGACCCTGCAGTTCTGCGTCAACTACGGCGGGCAGGCCGAGATCGGCGACGCCGCCGCCGCGATCGCCCGCGACGTGGCGGCCGGCCGACTCGACCCCGCTAAGGTCACCGAAAAGACCGTGGCGAAGTACCTCTACCACCCGGAGATCCCGGAGGTGGACCTGTTCCTGCGCCCGTCCGGCGAGGAGCGGATCTCCAACTTCCTGCTCTGGCAGACCGCGTACGCCGAGCTGGTCTTCCTGGACACGCTCTGGCCGGACTTCGACCGCCGCCACCTCTGGTACGCGTGCGAGCTGTACGCCCAGCGCGACCGGCGGTTCGGGGGCGCGCTGCCCAACCCGGTGGCACCGACGATCTGAGGCTTACCACCCCGTCACTCTGGGTACCAGAGACGTCAGAAGCCACTGACGGAGGTGAACCCACATGATCCAGAAGCGCATTGCCCAGTGGGCGGTGATGGCCATCGCGGTGCCGCTGGCCGCCGCCGGCGCACGCAGGCTTACCACCCCGTCACTCTGGGTACCAGAGACGTCAGAAGCCACTGACGGAGGTGAACCCACATGATCCAGAAGCGCATTGCCCAGTGGGCGGTGA
>NZ_JAEVHM010000402.1 GCF_016802865.1 Micromonospora parastrephiae
CGCCTCCGCCGCCGCCCCGGCTGCCGCTCTGGCCGCTGTCGCTGATGTTCGGACTGGTGCCGCTGTGGTGGGCGCTCGGGGCGTTCTACCTGGGCTGGCCGTTGTTGGGTGCGCTGCTGTTCGCGCTGTTGCTCACCCGGGGGCGGGTGCCGCTGCCGCCGGCGAGCGGCATCTGGCTGCTGTTCCTGGCCATCGTGGTGGTCAGCGCCACCCAGTTGGCGTCGCCGGCCTCGCTGCTCACGTTCGCCCTGCGGCTGGCCTTCTACCTGACCGCGCTGGTGGTCGGGGTCTACGTCTACGCCGCGGCCCGGGAACGCGCCGACCTGGTGGCGGTGCTCAGCCCGCTCTGCGCGTTCTGGTTCGGCCTGGTGGTGCTGGGCTGGCTCGGGGTGCTGGTGCCCCGGCTGGCGATGACCACCCCGATGGAGATGCTGCTGCCCGGCGGGGTGGCCGGCACCCCGTTCATCCAGGACATGGTGCACCTGACCACCGCGGAGTACAGCGCTCGCTCGCTCGATCCGATCTACCGGCCGGCCGCGCCGTTCGCGTACACGAACAACTACGGCAGCGCGTACGCGATGACCCTGCCGTGCGTGGTGGCCCTCGCCATGCTGCGCCCGCGCGGGCTGCTGCGCTGGGTGCTGCTGGCGTCGCTGCCGCTGTCGCTGGCGCCGGCGTTCCTCACCCTCAACCGGGCGATGTTCCTCAGCCTCGGCGCCGGGCTGGCCGTGCTCGGTGTGCGGGCGAGTCTGCGCGGCAACGTGCGGGTCGCCGCGTCCATCGTCGGGCTGGTGGTGATCGGCGCCCTGGCCACGCTGTTCATTCCCATCACCGACCTGATCAGCCAGCGGGTCGACTCCAGCGACACCAACACCGACCGGCTCTCGCTCTACACCGAGGTGATCCGTCGGGTGCAGGAGTCGCCGTGGCTGGGCTACGGCGCACCGGTGAACGTGGACACGGTCTCCGCGGCGGCGCCGATCGGCACCCAGGGGCAGTTCTGGATGGTGCTGTTCAGTCACGGCGTACCGGCGTTGCTCTGCTTCCTGGCCTGGTTCGTCGCCGCCGCGGTCATCTGCGCGCGGGCGACCTCGGCGGCCGGGCAGTGGCTGGCGGTGGTGCCGGTGGTCTGCCTGGTGCAGATCCCGTTCTACGGCATGGCCAACCAGAACCTGGCGGTCGCGTTCTTCGCGGTCGCCTTCGCGATGGCGCTCACCGAACGGGAGCGGTCGGCCCGGTGGCGTCCGCTGCCCGCCCGGCCCGTGGCGGTGCCGGCGTGACCGCCGCGACCCGGCCGCGGCCGGCCCGGAGCATTCGCCGCCGGTGGAC
>NZ_JAEVHM010000403.1 GCF_016802865.1 Micromonospora parastrephiae
GGCCAGCGCGGCGGGCGGCCGGCGACGGTGGTGCGGGCGGCGGCGCGTCCAGCCCGAGGGCGCGGGCCACGGTGTCGAACCGTCCGCCGAGCGCCAGGGTCGCCGACGTGGCGACGACGGTGCGTTCGTCGTACAGGTGGGTGGCGAGCGTGCCGGCCACCGACAGTGGCGCGACCACCAGCGCCCGTCGGCTGCCGCTGTCGTTCTTCTCCACCCAGGCCACGTCGTGGTCGGCCTCCTCCAGCAGCGCTGCGCGGTGCTGGAGAGATCGTCCAGCGCGGCCTTGGCCTGCTGCTTGCGTACCGGGTCGGGATCGTCGGACTTGACCTCACCGATCGCGTCCAACGCGCTGCGGGTGGCGGCGTCGAGCAGCGTGCACGCCTCCCGCAGGGGCGCCGGCAGCCCGGCGGTGAGCCGACCGGCCGGCGCCTCGGCCAGCCCGACCGCGAGGGCGTCGCCGGCGGCGGTGAGCGCCTCAGCGGTCTCCGGCCGCAGCAGCGGGCGGGCCCGCCGGGTCGACCGGTCGATCAGCTCCGGCACCAGCTCCGCCTGCGCGGCGGAGGAGACCCGGTCGGCCAGCTCGTGCGCCTCGTCGACGATGAGCAGCTTGTGGGGCGGCACGATGTGCCGGTCGGCGAGCATGTCGACCGCGAGCAGACTGTGGTTGGTCACCACGATGTCGGCCTCCCGGGCCCGGCCGCGACGCCTCGGCGAAGCACTCCTGCCCGAACGGGCAGCGGGTCGCGCCCACGCATTCCCGGGCCGGCATCGACACCAGCCGCCAGGCCTGGTCGTCGACCCCCGGGTCCAGTTCGTCCCGGTCACCGGTGGCGGTCTTCTCGGCCCAGTCGCGTACCCGTTCGATCTGCTTGCCCAGCCGGCCCGCCTCGCCGAGCCACTTCCCGCCACCGGGGCGCGCGGCCGGGGCGTCGAAGAGGGTGTCCTCCGGCTCCTCCTCGGTGGAGTTGTCCAACCGGGCCAGGCAGAGATAGTGGTGACGACCCTTGAGCACCGCGAAGGTGGGCCGGCGGCCGAGCAGCGGCTCGACCGCGTCGGCCAGCCGGGGCAGGTCGTGGTCGACGAGTTGGGACTGCAACGCCAGGGTGGCGGTGGACACCACCACCGGACCGTCCACCGTGAGCGCGGGCGCGAGGTACGCCAACGACTTGCCGGTGCCGGTGCCCGCCTGGACGAGCAGGTGCTCGCCGCTGCTCACGCAGTCCTCGATCGCGGTGGTCATCTGCTGCTGGCCGGGGCGCGCCGCGCCACCGGGGACCGCGCCGACCGCCGCCGGCGAGCAGGTCGTACCGCTGGGCCGGGCG
>NZ_JAEVHM010000404.1 GCF_016802865.1 Micromonospora parastrephiae
CCCCGTCTCGTCGCCTCGCCGCCCCGCCGGCGGGCCGCCCCGCCCGCCCCGCGCGCCAAGATCGTGCTCGATCATTGATCTGGTGGTGTCGCGCCGGCGGGAGGCCACTACTTCCGTGTTGCAGCGCGATCATGGGGGCGGGAGGGGCCGAACACGGGACCAGCGCCGCCGTCCGGCGTCACGATCCGCGCAACTACCCGGAAAGTGCTGCCTACACGGGTGCCGAGGCGGCACTTCCCTGATGTTGTGCGGATCTTGAAGCGTCGCACGGCTCACGGCTCACGGGCGCCGGGAACGTCCCCTGCTCGCTGAGCTGGGCGGTCGCCGCCGTGCGTACGATGTGGCGGTGGCGCAGGAGGTGGTTTCCGCAGCGGGTCGACCGGTGGACCGGTCCGGCCTCGCGGCCGACGTGATGCGCCGGATGGCGCACCTGACCGCCTCCCTGCGACACCAGCAGGGCACCGCGTTCGCCGAGCTGGGGCTCACCCCGGCGACGGCTCGGGCGCTGCACGAACTGGACCCGGACCGTCCCCTGCCGGCCCGCGACCTCGCCGATCGGCTGGGCTGTGACCGGTCCAACGTGACGGCGCTGGTCGACAGGCTGGAGCAGGTCGGCCTGGTCGAGCGTCGTACCGACCCGGCGGACCGCCGGCAGAAGACCCTCGTGGTGACCGCTGACGGTCGGGGTGTGCGGGACCGGGTGACCGAGGTGATGTCCGACTCCCGACTCCTGGCCGGGCTCAGTGATCAGGAGCTGTCCACCCTGCGCGACCTGGTGTGGAAGGTGTCCGACGGCGGCTGTCCGGAGCTGTGCGACTCGGAGTGAGTCGACCCGCGTCGGCCGTGTCCCACTGGGCGACCAGGGCTCGCGTCGGTAATGCTGTCGGACGTGACCACCCCGCAAGATCTCGACGACCGGTTCCGGGAGACGCTGGCGACGCTGCCCGCCGCGCCACGGCGGCGTGACCCCGCCGACCCGGTCACCGACGACGCCCCGCTGACCGGTGCGCGACTGCTGGACCTGTTCGACGCGCAGGTGACCAGCCGACAGCTCGACCTCGCCGGTCGTTGGCTGCGCAGTTTCGGGGAGGGTTTCTACACCATCGGCTCGGCCGGGCACGAGGGCAACGCGGCGGTCGCCGCCGCGCTGCGCCCCACCGACCCGGCCCTGCTGCACTACCGCTCCGGGGCGTTCTACTGCGTGCGCGCGGCTCAGGCCGCCGGCCACACCGCCCCGACCGACGCGGCCGAGCCGGACCTGACCACAGAGCCGGCCGCCGACCTGAAGCCGACCGCCGAGGCCGAG
>NZ_JAEVHM010000405.1 GCF_016802865.1 Micromonospora parastrephiae
AAGAAGACCGCCGCGAAGACGACCGCCGCGAAGAAGGCGCCCGCCACGAAGGCGCCGGCGAAGAAGACCGCCTCCACCCGCCCGAGCGGCGCGCCCGCAAGGCACCGGCGAAGAAGGCACCGGCGGCGAAGGCGACCGGCACCTCGTCGACGGCCGCCCGCAAGACGGCGGCGAAGAAGGCGCCGGCGAAGAAGACCGTCGCGGCCAAGGCCCCGGCCCGCAAGGTGACCGCCCGCAAGTCGCCGGCCCGCCCGACCGCCGCACGGGCCACCACCGCCCGGGGTACGCGCAGCACCGCCCGGAAGGCGACCGGCTGAGCGCGGGCCGCCCGGCCCGACGGTGGGCCCGTCGAAAGATCTCGGCCGGTCACCGGAAGCGGATCACCGGCGGCGCTGTCAAGATTGACCCGTGGTCATCCGACGCGTACTCGCGCCCCGCATCGACTTCGGCGCGCTCCGCCGCGAACTCGGCCTGCCCGAGGGTTTCCCGGCCGACGCACAGCGGGAGGCCGACGAGGCCGCCGCCGCGCCGCCGCGGCCGTCCGTCGACCGTACCGACGTACCGTTCGTCACGGTCGACCCGGCCACCTCCCGCGACCTGGACCAGGCGATGCACCTCGCCCGCCGTCCGGGCGGCGGCTACCGGGTGCGGTACTCGATCGCGGACGTCGCCGCGCACGTCGTCCCGGGCGGCGCGTTGGAGGCGGAGACGTGGCGGCGTGGGCAGACCGTCTACCTGCCCGACGGCCACGTGCCGCTGCACCCGCTGACGCTCAGCGAGGGCGCGGCCAGCCTGCTGCCCGACGACGACCGGGCCGCGGTGGTCTGGACCATCGACCTGGACGCCGACGGCGGCACCGTGGCCGTCGAGTTGGAACGCGCCCTGGTGCGCAGCCGGGCCAAACTCGACTACATCGGTGTGCAGGCGGCGGCCGACGCCGGACGGCTGCCCGAGCCGATCGCGCTGCTGCCCGAGATCGGCGACCGGCTGACCGCACGGGGGCTGCGCCGCGGCGCCATCAACCTCCCGCTTCCCGAGCAGGACGTGGAACCCGACGGCGACGGGTGGCGGCTGGTACTGCGCGGCCCGGTCCCGATGGAGGAGCACAACGCGCAGATCTCCCTGCTGACCGGAATGGCGGCCGCGACATCATGCTGGCCGGCGGGGTCGGCCTGCTGCGCACCATGCCGGCACCGAAACCGGAGGCGGTGCAGCGGCTGCGGGCCGCCGCCGCGCCGCTGGGCGTGCGGTGGCCGGAGGGCGCCGGCCCGGGCGAGGTGAT
>NZ_JAEVHM010000406.1 GCF_016802865.1 Micromonospora parastrephiae
GTGACCAGTTGGCCGGCGCGTACCCCGGTGCCGGCGCGCCCCGCCAGCGCGGCCCAGCGGGCGACTGCCGGGCGGCGGCCCGGGGCACCCGGATCGGATGTGCCCGGGGCGGTGTCGACGAGCGCCGGTACGACGGCCGGGTCGGGGCCGGTCGGGGTTGGCTGCTGCGGTCCTCCGGTGGTGATCGCCGGCACCGAGCCTCCTCGACCAGTGTGGACCGGGCCGGGCGGCCGGCCGCTTCCCTGACCCGTCACGCGCCGCGACGTGGCTGCGGCACATCGTAAGCGACCGATGGCTGCCGTGGTTGTCCACAGGGGAGGCGCTGGGGGTAGCAGAACCGCTACCAGGCCGCTACCGTCAGCCACGAAGTTCATCGCTGACCCGCGTCCGCCGTGCGTCGACGAGCGGGCCAAGCGACCGACGCGTCCTCCGGGCGCGTCGACGGTCAGGCGCGATCGAGGAGACGAGGTGACGTCCGGGTGTCCCAGACCCAGGCAGAAGCCGCGGTGATGAAGCAGACCGCCGCGAAGTTCGAGCAGGTGGACCAGTCGTTGCAGTCCATGCTGACCGGCCTGCTGGCCGAGTTGGAGGTGTTGCAGCAGGCCTGGCGTGGCGCCGGTGGACGATCGTTCGAGCAGGTGAAGCGGCAGTGGTCGCAGGACCAGGCCGCGCTGCACCGCGCCCTGCGGGAGACCGCCGGAGCGATCCGCACCGCCGGTCGCCAGTACGACGCCTCGGACGACGAGGCGGCCAGCCGGGTGGCCGGCACCAACCGCGGCGGCATCCAGCTGCCGCTCTGACCCCGCTCGGGAGGGAGATCCGATGGACCACGGTGTGCTGGTCGTCAACTTCGCCGCGCTTCAGCAGGCCGGTGCGGACATCCAGAAGGCGCTGAACACGCTCGACTCGCAGCTCGGCCAACTCGAACGCGACGCCGCGCCGCTGGTGGCGGGCTGGGCGGGCGAGGCCCGGGAGGCGTACGAGCAGCGCCAGGCGCGGTGGCGGTCCGCCTCGCAGGACCTCCAGGCGATGCTGCGGGACATCAGGCTGGCGGTGAACGACTCCGCGACCGACTATCTGGACACCGAGAAGAAGAACACCGGGCTGTTCCAATGATCCCGGTGGGCCGGGAGCGCTGACCATGTCCGGGTCCGCGCCCCGGCCGGCCCCGGCCGAGGCGTTCCCCAGCGGTGCTCTCGGCGGCGGCTCGGTGCGCGGCGTTGACTCGGTGCGCGGCAGCAGCTCAGTGCGCGGCCTTGGCTCGATGCGCGGCGTTGGC
>NZ_JAEVHM010000407.1 GCF_016802865.1 Micromonospora parastrephiae
GGGCAGCTTCACCCAGACGCAGCGGCTGTTGCAGTGGCGGGAGAAGGCCGTCGAGCCGCCGGGCGACGCCCGCTCCGAACTGTGGTTCTTCTACCACCTGGGGCGCGTCATCCGGGAGCGGCTGGCCCAGTCGACCCGCCCCCGCGACCGGGCGCTGCTCGACCTCGCCTGGAACTACCCCACCCACGGCCCGAACGCCGAGCCGAGCGCCGAGTCGGTGCTGTACGAGATCAACGGGTACGACGTGGCCAGCGGCCGACCGCTGGCCAGTTACACCGAGATGAAGGACGACGGCTCCACCGCCGGCGGCTGCTGGATCTACACCGGCGTGTACGCCGACGGCGTCAACCAGGCGGCCCGCCGCAAACCCGGCGCCGAGCAGTCGCTGGTGGCCCTGGAGTGGGGCTGGGCCTGGCCGTCGAACCGACGGATCCTCTACAACCGCGCGTCCGCCGACCTGGACGGCAGGCCGTGGAGCGAGCGCAAGAAGTACGTCTGGTGGGACCCGGAGAAGGGCGAGTGGACCGGCTACGACGTGCCGGACTTCGAGAAGACCAAGGCGCCGTCGTACCGGCCGCCGCCGAACACCTCGGGCGTGGCAGGCATCGCCGGCGACGACCCGTTCATCCTTCAGGGCGACGGCAAGGGCTGGCTGTACGCACCCACCGGTGTCCTCGACGGGCCGCTGCCCACGCACTACGAGCCGGTCGAGTCACCGGTGCGCAACCCGCTCTACCGCCAGCAGGCCAACCCGACCCGCAAGGTCTACACACACCCGATCAACACGCTGAACCCGAGCCCGCCGGAGGAGCACAGTCAGGTGTTCCCGTACGTGTTCACGGTCAGCCGGCTCACCGAGCACCACACCGCCGGCGGGATGAGCCGTACCGTCTCGCCCCTCGCGGAGCTGCAACCGGAGATGTTCGTCGAGGTGTCACCGGAGCTGGCGGCCGAACGGGGGCTCGACCACCTGGGCTGGGCGCACCTCGTCACCACCCGTGCGGCCATCGAGGCGAAGGTGCTGGTCACCGATCGGCTCACCCCGCTGCGGGTGGACGGTCGGATCATCCACCAGGTGTGGTTGCCCTACCACTTCGGCTACGAGGGGCTCGTGACCGGCGACCCGGCCAACGACCTGTTCGGCATCACCCTCGACCCGAACGTCCTGATCCAGGAGAGCAAGGTCGGCACCTGCGACGTCCGGCCCGGTCGTCGTCCCACGGGGCCGGCGTTGCTGGACCTGGTCGCCGACTACCAGCGGCGG
>NZ_JAEVHM010000408.1 GCF_016802865.1 Micromonospora parastrephiae
CGCGCCTCACGTGCCCGGTCGTCGGTGGCGGCGCCCACTGCCGGTGCAGGGCACGGCCGATCTCGCCGGGGCGGCCGGGGGGCGTCCGCGCCGAACGCGACCTGGGCCGGATCGCTGGCGGTGACCGTGCGGGACAGGGCGGCCAGCGTGGCGCTCGCCTCCTCCAGGCGGGCGGAGAGCGCGCGCAGTGTGTCCATCTCAGGCCCCCGCGAGCGGTCGGTAGGCGGCGAACGTCTCGTTGTGCAGCTTTTCCCGTGCCCACTCGGCGGCGTCGGCCGCCGCGGTGACCGCGGCCTGCACGGAATTGGCCACGTCGCGCGGGCTGCGGGTGTGCAGCGGGCCGAGGAACCGGACGTCGGTGATCCGCCCACCGGCGGTGACCACCACCTCGACCAGCCCGTCCGGCGACCGGACGGTGACCTCGACGGTCGACACCGCCTGGTCGAACTCGGCCTGGAGTGACTCGATCCGGCGGTAGCGCCGCACCGCCTCCTCGATCCAGGCCTCGTCGATCTCCCCCCGCGGCATCGGCCGACTCCTCCCGGATGACCCCTCACTGAGCGTGCCGTCACCGTCACTACGGCACACCGGACCGTACCGCACAGCAATCGCGCGTGTCGATGCCTGTGGATGACCGGTCCGGCGGGCGGGACCACGGCCGGAAGCTGCGGGTCAGCCCTTCCAGAGGGCGAGCATCATCGCCTCTACGGCGATCCGCGGCTTGACGTTCGCCTCGATCGCCGCACGGCAGGCGAGCACGGCCTCCAGGCGGCGCAGTGAGCCCTCGGCGTCCCATTTCTGCGCACCGGCGCCGGCCAGCGCCGCGGTGTCGGTGTGCACCGGGGCGACGGGGGCCCGCAGCGCCATGGTGAGCGCGTCCCGGTAGAAGCCGGCCAGGTCGACGAGCGCCCGGTCCAGCGCGTCGCGCTGCGCCCGGGTGGCCCGCGACTTCTGCCGCTTCTCCAACTCCTTGAGCTGACCGGCGGCACCCCGCATCGCGCCGGCCGCACCCCGGCCGGTGCCTCCCGCGCCGAGCGCCGTCTCCAGTGCCGTCCGCTCGGCCGTGTCGGATTCGGCGACCGATGCCTCGGCCTCCGCCTCGGCCGCCTCGATCAGCGCCGACGCCGCGTCGAACGCCGCGGCGACGCCGGTCAGCCGGCGGGGCACGGCGAGCACCGCCTCGCGCCGCTTTCGGGCCTCCGGGTCGCGGGCCAGCCGGCGGCCCGACCGACGTGCCC
>NZ_JAEVHM010000409.1 GCF_016802865.1 Micromonospora parastrephiae
GCCGGCTGACCGCCGACCCGCCGCCACCGACCCGTCGCCGACCGGCCGGACCGGCCCGCGACAGCCCTCCGCACCGGTTCGTCGGGGCCTGACCGGTCAGCGCAGGCAAAGGCGGGCGGGGCGTGCCGGCCTTCCCGGAGCCGGCACGTACCCGCGGGTTGTCGGGCGGGGGAGGGGCGTACACTGGTCGACTGGCGACCGCCTTGCGCGGTCGACCTCGCGTGCCCTCTTCACGAAATCGTCGTGGAGCGACGGCCTCCCTGGTCCCGATCTTGATCGGGTCCACCATGGGTCGGCGACCAGGCACCAGGACGCCCGGCCACCGGCCGGGCGTGACAACCAGGGACCTTGAGGAGTAACCCAACCATGGCCGTCGTGACCATGCGTCAGCTGCTGGAGAGCGGTGTCCACTTCGGGCACCAGACCCGGCGCTGGAACCCAAAGATGAAGCGCTTCATCATGACCGAGCGCAACGGCATCTACATCATCGACCTGCGCCAGACTCTCGACTACATCGAGAAGGCGTACGAGTTCGTGCGTGGGACCGTCGCCGAGGGTGGCAGCATCCTGTTCGTCGGCACCAAGAAGCAGGCCCAGGAGGCGATCGCCGAGCAGGCGACCCGGGTCGGCCAGCCGTACGTCAACCACCGCTGGCTCGGTGGCATGCTGACCAACTTCCAGACCGTGTACAAGCGGCTCCAGCGGATGAAGGAGCTGGAGGGCCTGGGTGACCTCAGCGGCACCGCCGCCGGTTACACCAAGAAGGAGACGCTCCAGCTCTCCCGCGAGAAGATCAAGCTGACCCGCACCCTCGGTGGTCTGCGGGACATGCAGAAGCTCCCGGCCGCGGTCTGGATCGTCGACACCAAGAAGGAGCACATCGCCGTCGACGAGGCCCGCAAGCTGGGCATCCCGGTGATCGCGGTGCTGGACACCAACTGTGACCCGGACGAGGTCGACTTCCCGATCCCGGGCAACGACGACGCGATCCGCTCGGCCGAGCTGCTGACCAAGGTCGTCGCCGCCGCCGTCGCGGACGGTCTGATCGCGCGTTCCGGCCGTCGCCGGGGCAGCGACGAGAAGCCCGAGGCGGGTGTCGCGAGCGACGAGCCGCTGACCGAGTGGGAGCGCGAGCTGCTGGAGCCGAAGAAGGCCGACGAGTCGGCCACCCCGGCCGAGCAGCCCGCCGCTGCCGAGCGCCGGCGCAGGCCGCCGCCGAGCAG
>NZ_JAEVHM010000041.1 GCF_016802865.1 Micromonospora parastrephiae
GGTGGCGCCGAGCACGGCGCCGGGGCCGAGCACCCGGCGGGCGGCGGCGACCGGCAGGTCGTCGGCTCCGACGTGCCCACCGGCGGCGCCCACCGCCAGCGCCACGTGCAACCGGTCGTTGACCAGGCAGGTCGCCCCGTACGGCGCGCAGAGCGCCAGCACCTGGCGGGCCAGCTCGTACGCCTCGCGGTCGGTGGCGGAGTCCTCGACGCGGACCTGCACCACCAGGTCGGCGCGGGCGCCGTGAGGGCGGCGCGGACCACGGTGAGCGGGTGCCGCCCGGGTCGGGTGTCGGTGATCAGATGCAATCGTCCAAGGGACGGCACGGCAACGCTCCTCCCTGCGCCGGCATTACCCGGATCAGGTTCGACGGTCGGGGGCTGTCAGCCCCCCTCTCAGCCCGGTACACCGGGCTCCCGTGGGTTACTTGCGTGTCACCGTACGACAGATCCGCCGGCATGCCAAGGGAGGGGTCGGCGGGCCCGGAAGGCGGAATCGGTTGGGGTGCTTCATCCCGGTCCTGTTCGGAATGTCGCACCCCGTTGCAGAACCGTTACCCGTCGGCATCTTGCCGGACATTGAGCCAGCCGAATTAATTTGTTCAGCGATTCGACAAAATGCTGGCGTGGACACCCCGGCACGGTGTTCCCACCAGCTCCATCTGGGACGGTCTTCGGCGAGCCGGCCCCCGCGATCCTGTCCACTGCGACATAGGAGGCGGCGTGTCCCAACCCCGTCGTGCCCGTATACCCATCACCGCGACCCTCATCTCCCTAGCCCTCGCCTCGACAACCCTGTTCGGGTTGCCGGCGCAGGCGGCACCGGCCGCCGCCCAGGTCCCACCGAAGGACGCGCACGCCGCGACCCCGGTCAGCCAGGTGGTGCCGAAGGCGCCAAAGGCCGCCGCGGCCGACCCCTTCTCCGTCCTGATCTTCTCCAAGACCGCCGGCTTCCGGCACGACTCCATCCCCACCGGCATCGCCGCCATCCAACAGCTCGGCGCCGCCAACGGATTCACGGTGGACAACTCCGAGGACGGCGCCGTATTCACCGACGCCAACCTGGCGAAGTACAAGGCGGTGATCTGGCTCTCCACTACCGGCGACGTCCTCAACGCCGAGCAGCAGGCGGCATTCGAGCGCTACGTGCGCGCCGGCGGCGGCTACGTCGGCATCCACGCCGCCTCGGACACCGAGTACAGCTGGGCCTGGTACGGCGACCTGGTCGGCGCGTACTTCGCCAACCACCCGACGAACCAGCAGGCCACGGTCAAGGTGGAGGACCACGCCCACCCGTCCACCGCCGAGCTTCCGGACCGCTGGTCCCGGTTCGACGAGTGGTACAACTTCCAGACCAACCCGCGGCCGGACGTGCACGTGCTGGCCAGCCTGGACGAGAAGAGCTACACCCCGGGCGCGGGCGCGATGGGCGCCGACCACCCGACCGCCTGGTGTCAGGACTTCGACGGCGGTCGTTCCTGGTACACCGGAGGTGGGCACACCCGGGAGTCGTACGCCGAGCCGGAGTTCCTCTCCCACCTGCTCGGCGGCATCCAGACCGCGGCCGGTGTGGTGGACGCCGACTGCGGCGCCTCGAAGACCTCGAACTTCGAGAAGGTCTCCCTGGACAGCAACACCAGCAACCCGATGGAGTTGGACATCGCCCCCGACGGGCGGGTCTTCTACATCGAGCGCGACGGTCGCGTGCAGATCATCAAGCCCGACACCGGCAGCACCGTCACCGCCGTCGACCTGGACGTCTTCACCGGCAACGAGGACGGTCTGATCGGCATCCGGCTCGACCCGGACTTCGCCACCAACAAGTGGGTGTATCTCTACTACGCCCCGAACGACGGCGTCACGCGCAACCTGCTGTCCCGGTTCACCGTGACCGGCGACACCATCGACCCGGCCAGCGAGAAGCAGGTGCTGCGGGTCGACACCCAGCGCAACACCTGCTGCCACGCCGGCGGCAGCATGACCTTCGACAGCGCCGGCAACCTCTACCTGGCCACCGGTGACAACACCAACCCGTTCGAGTCGAACTCGTACTCGCCGCTCGACGAGCGGCCGGGCCGCCAGGACTACGACGCGCAGCGCACCTCCGCCAACACGAACGACCTGCGCGGCAAGGTGATCCGGATCCACCCGGAGGACGACGGGACGTACACCGTCCCGGCCGGCAACCTCTTCGCGCCGGGCACCGAGAAGACCCGTCCGGAGATCTACGCGATGGGCTTCCGCAACCCGTTCCGGATCGGCACCGACCCGAAGACCAACACGCTGTACGTCGGCGACTACGGGCCGGACGCCAACGCGGACAACCCCACCCGTGGCCCGCGCGGCCTGGTCGAGTGGAACATCGTGACCCCCGGCAACTACGGATGGCCGTACTGCACGGGGACGAACGAGGCGTACAACGACTACACGTTCCCGTCCGGCCCGAGCGGCCCGAAGTTCGACTGCGCGGCGCCGGTGAACAACTCGCCCAACAACACCGGCCTGACCAACCTCCCGCCGGTCGTCCCCGCGACCGTCGACTACGGGTACGCCGGTGACGCGCGCTACCCGGAGATCGGCGGCGGTGGCGCTCCGATGGGCGGCCCGGTCTACCGGTACGACGCGAACCTCAACTCCACCCGCAAGTGGCCGGCGTACTACGACGGCAAGGCACTGCTCGGCGAGTGGAACCAGAACAAGATGTACACGATGCAGGTGACCGCCGACGGCAAGTCGTTGGTGGACATCAATCAGCTGCTCACCGGGATGACGATGGTCCGGCCGATGGACTTCGAGTTCGGCCCGGACGGCGCGCTGTACCTGATCGAGTGGGGCAGCGGCTTCGGCGGCAACAACGACAACTCGGGCGTCTACCGGATCGACTACATCGCCGGTGACCGCGCGCCGATCGCGGCGGCGTCCGCCACCCCCACCTCGGGGGCGGCGCCGTTGACGGTCACCTTCTCCAGCGCCGGATCCCGGGACCCGGACGGTGGCACGCTCACCTACGCCTGGACCTTCGGCGACGGGCAGACCTCCACCGAGGCGAACCCGACGCACACCTACGCCACGGCGGGCAACTACACCGCCCAGCTCACCGTCACCAACCCCAAGGGCCGTACCGCGGTGGCCAACGTGCCGATCACCGTGGGCAACACGTCCCCGACGGTGACCATCGAGTTCCCGCCGGACGGCGGGTTCTTCGACTGGGGTGACCAGGTCCGCTACACGATCAAGGTGACCGACCCGGAGGACGGGGAGATCGACTGCGACCGGGTGAACCTCCAGGTGCTGCTGGGTCACGACGAGCACGCCCACCCGCTGGACCGGCACACCGGCTGCACCGGCACCGTCCAGACGTCGCTCGCCTCCGGGCACGGCGCCGAGGCGAACGTCTTCGCGGTCTTCGAGGCCACCTACACCGACGACGGCGGAGCCGGCGGGGCCAGCCCGCTCACCGGCCGCGCGATCGAGGTTCTTCAGCCCAAGCGCAAGCAGGCCGAGTTCTTCACCGCCACCGGGCGGGCACCGGTGAGCACCGGCGGCGGAGACGCCGGTGTGCAGCGGGAGACCGGCGCCGACACCGCGGGTGGCGGCCAGAACATCGGGTTCATCGAGGACGGCGACTGGTGGTCGCTCGCCCCGGCGGACCTGACCAACATCAGCGAGATCCGGTTCCGGGCCGCCTCGGCCGCCGCTGGCGGTCGGATCGAGGTCCGGGCGGGCGCGGTGGACGGACCGGTGGTCGCCACGGCCACCGTGCCGGCGACCGGCGGGTGGCAGACGTACACGGACGTGAGCGCCCCGGTCACCGGTGCCGCAAGCGGTTCGCTGTACTTCGTGGCCCGCGACCCGAACGGTGGAGCGGGTTCGCTGTTCAACGTCAACTGGATGGACTTCGTCGGCCGCGGCGTAACCGAGAACGCACCGCCGGTGGTCACCGCCACCGCCACCCCGGCCACCGGCACCGCGCCGGTCACCGTGGCGTTCGACGGTACGGCCACCGACGCCGAGGGCGACACCCCGCTGACGTACGCCTGGGACTTCGGTGACGGCGGTACGGCATCCACCTTGGACGCCAGCCACACCTACGCCAGCCCGGGCACCTTCACGGCCACCCTCACGGTGACCGACAGCAAGGGCGCCAAGTCGTACACCACGGTGCCGGTGCGGGTCGACGCTCCGGACACGTCCTGCTTCGGGGCGCGTTCGGACGACTTCAACGGCACCAGCCTCGACAAGGCCCGGTGGACCAGCGTGATCCGGGAGAACCAGCTCTACTCGGTCAGTGGCGGCGCGCTGCGGCTGCCCACCTCGGTGGGTGACCTCTACGGCGCTCGCAACGACGCCACCAACCTGGTGCTCCAGCCGGCGCCGACCGGCGCCTGGCAGATGACCACCAAGGTCACCCTGCCGGTGACGGCCAACTACCAGCAGGCCGGTCTGCTGGTGTACGGCGACGACGAGAACTACGCCAAGCTGGACCTGCTGTACAACGGCAGCCGGCGGGTGGAGTTCATCCGGGAGACCGCCGGCACTCCGCGCAACGAGGCGGCCGACAGCGCCGCCGCGCCGGCCGGTGACACCGTGCACCTGCGGATCACCAGCGACGGGACGAACCTGACCGCGGCCGTCTCGGCCGACGGGCAGACCTTCACCCCGGTCGGCCAGTCGGCCGCGCTCGCCGGCATCACCAACCCGCGCATCGGCCTCTTCGCGCTCAACGGCGGGACCGAGGCACCGGTGGTCGACGCGGCGTTCGACTCGTTCCAGGTCACGCCGGACGCCCCGGCCGGCCCGGTCGACCCGTCGGACGAGTTCACCGGCGACACGCTGGACAAGTGCCGGTGGGACGCGATCCTGCGGGAGGACCCGACCGGTTACCGGGTCACCGGTGGCGCGTTGCGGATCGACGTGCCCAACGGTGACATCTACGGCACCGACAACACCGGGCCGAAGAACTTCATCCTCCAGACCGCGCCGTCCGGCGACTGGACCCTGGAGACGAAGGTCGACGGCAGCCTGCTGAACGAGCAGTACCAGCAGGCCGGTCTGCTCGTGCAGGCGGACGACGACAACTACCTGAAGTTCGACTTCATCGCGGACAACCAGGCCGGCCAGGCGGTGACGCGGCGGATCGAGTTCCGCAGCGAGATCGCCGGGGCGGTGCAGAACCCGCAGCCGGAGGCGACCAACCTCACCTCGGCCGTGTGGCACCTGCGGCTGGCCCGCACCGGTGACACGTTCACGGCGTCGTACTCGGCCGACGGGACGACCTGGACCGCGTTGGAGGCGTTGACCAACAGCGCGGTGGGCGCCACCCCGAAGGTCGGGTTGTTCACCCTCGGCGCCAACCAGACCGCCTCGAAGACCGTCGCGTTCGACTACTTCCGGTTGAGCACGAAGGTCGCCGACGAGACCGCGCCGGTCACCACGGCGACGGTGTCCGGCACCCCGACCGAGGGGTGGTACACCGGGCCGGTGACGGTGACCCTCACCGCCGCCGACGAGGCCGGCGGCAGCGGGCTGGCCGGTACGGCGTACCAGCTGGACGGGGCCACCACCTGGACGGACTACACCGCTCCGGTGGCGGTCAGCGGGGACGGCGAGCACGAGCTGCGGTTCCGCTCGACCGATGAGGCGGGCAACGTGGAGTCGACGAAGACCGTCACGGTCAAGATCGACACCACGGCGCCGGTCACCACGGCGACGTTCGCTCCGGCGAACGACGCCGGCTGGCACAACGGGTCGATCCCAGTCGTACTGACGTCGACCGACGCCGGTTCCGGGGTGAAGACGGTGGAGTGGTCGCTGGACGGTGGCACGTGGACGCCGTACACGACGCCGGTCGAGGTGACCGGCGACGGGCAGCACGAGCTGCTGTTCCGGTCCACCGACAAGGCGGGCAACGCCGAGACGCTCAAGTCGGCGGTGCTGCGCATCGACGGCACCAAGCCGACGCTGCTGGTGTCCGGGATCGCCGACGGCCAGCTCTACGGTGACAGCCAGGACGTCCGGGTGTCCTGGCAGGCCGTCGACCCCACCTCGGGCATCGCGTCCGTGGTCGGGCAGTTGGACGGCAAGGCGTACGCCAGCGGCACCCTGCAGGCCATGTACGAGCTGCCGCTCGGCCTGCACGAGCTGACCGTGACCGCGACCGACAAGGCGGGCAACACGACCACCTCGACGGTCCGGTTCTTCGTCACCACCTCGTTCCGGGACATGCAGAACCTGCTGGACCGGTTCAAGGCGACGGGGCGGCTCTCGGCCACGGCGCACAAGCAGTTGACGGCGAAGCTCGACGCGGCCCGCCAGGCCGAGGCTGCCGGCAACGACAGCAAGGCGATCAAGCAGCTGACGCAGTTCCGGACGCTCGGCGCCGACGCCACAGTGGTGGCCGAGGCGGAGGTCCGGGACGTCCTGATCCGGGACGCCGACGCCATGATCGTCCGGCTCGGTGGCACGGCCAGCAAGGCCGGAGTCAAGGCGAACGACGGCGAACCGGTCAAGGGCGCCGGACGGCTCGGTGGCGACGCCACCCGGCTGGCACCCGGTCGCCAGCTCTGATCCGACGAGGCCCCTCCCCGGCGCTTCGGCGTCGGGGAGGGGCCTCCCTCATCGGTAGTGAGGAGATGTCCGTGACGGGTATCCGCAAGTTGGTCGCCGCCGTGTTCGTGGGGCTGGCCCTGACCCTGTTCGCCGCGACCCCGGCGGCCGCTCGGGCCGACAAACTCAAACTGACCGTGGCCGGCGACGGGGCCGAGGGGGTCACCATCCAGGCCACCTACGCCGATGGCCGTCGACTCGACAAGGTGGTGCGGCTGGTCCTCACCGCCACCGGCCCGGACGGCCAGAAGGTCGGCCCACTGCAACTGGAACCGCAGCCCGAGGGGCAGGGCTTCTACAGCAGCGGCCCGGTGCTCTCCGCCGGCGCCTGGAAGGTGACGGTGAACTCTCCCGCTCCGCTGACGAGCGAGGCCACCGCCACGGTGCAGGCCCGGGCGGCCCAGTCACCGCCGGCGCCCGTCGCGGTGACCAGGCCGGCGGATGGAGGACGTGGGACGGGCGCCGGTTGGTGGCCGTTCGCGGCGGCCGGCCTCGTGCTCGTGGCCGCGGCGATGGGGGTGGCCATGCTGTTCGGCCGCCGCCGCACCGACTGACCGACCAAGGCGCCGGCTGACCGGCGCGTGATCGACTCGACATTCCTGAAATCGGGGCTTCCCCGACCACAGGTCACCCCGATTTCAAGGAACGCGAGTGGATCACGAGGCGGCGCGGCCCGCCGCGCTCAGAGAACGGCGCGCAACGCGGCCAGGTCCTCGCCGGTGGGCTCCCAGGTGCCGGCGGCGGCGTTGGCACGCACCTGCTCGGGCGTGGTGGCACCGGCGATCACCGAGGTCACCGCCGGCTGGGCGGCCAGACCGCCGATCGCCACCTGGAGCATGGTCAGCCCCCGCTCGTTCGCGTACGCCTCGATCGCCTCGATGGTGTCCCAGTCGGCGGCGGCGAGCCGCTCGGCGTACCGGCCACCGCCGGAGAGCCGGCTACCGGCCGGCGGCTGCTCGCTGCGCTTGTACTTGCCGGTGAGCAGACCGTTGGCGAGCGGGAAGAACGGCAGCATGCCGAGGCCGAACCGCTCGCACGCCGGGATCACCTCGGTCTCCACCGAGCGTTCCAGCAGGCTGTAGTGGTTCTGCGCGCTGATGAAGCGGGACCGGCCGTTGGACGAGGCGACCCAGTCCGCGTCGGCGATCTGCCAGCCGGCGAAGTTGGAGTTGCCCAGGTAGCGCACCTTGCCGTCGCGGACCAGGTCGTCCAGGGCGGCGAGCGTCTCGTCGATCGGGGTGCCCGGGTCGGGCTCGTGCATCTGGTACAGGTCGATGTGGTCGGTGCCGAGCCGGCGCAGCGACGCCTCCACCGCGCGGGCGATGTAGCGGCGCGCACCGCGCGCGCCGAAGTCCGGCCCGTTCAGGCCGTTCATGTCCATGCCGAACTTGGTGGCGACCACCACGTCGTCGCGGCGACCCTTGAGGGCCTGCCCGAGCAGTTCCTCGGAGCCGCCCTGCGGCTCGCCGTAGATGTCGGCGGTGTCGAACAGATTGATTCCGGCGTCCAGGGCGGCGTCGACCACCGCGCGGGTGCCGTCGAGGTCGAGTTTGCGGCCGAAGTTGTTGCAGCCGATGCCGACCACGGACACCACGAGCCCGGAGTCGCCCAGCCGGCGATAGGTCATGTCAGTCACGAGATCCACCCTATGCCGGCCGGACGCGCCGTCGCCGGGTACCGCTCAGCCGACGTCCCAGACCGGCTCCGGGGTTTCCACCACCTCGCTGTCGCCCCGGAACAGCACGAACCGGTCGAAGGAGCGGGTGAACCAGCGGTCGTGGGTGACCGCGATCACCGTCCCCTCGAAGGCGTTCAGGCCCGCTTCGAGGGCTTCGGCGCTGGCCAGGTCGAGGTTGTCGGTGGGCTCGTCGAGCAGCAGCAGGGTCGCGCCGGACAGCTCCAGCAGCAGCACCAGGAACCGGGCCTGCTGCCCGCCGGAGAGCGTGCCGAAGCGCTGGTCGCCCTGCGCGGCCAGCTCGTAGCGGCTGAGCACGCCCATCGCGGCGTGCCGGTCCATCCCGGTGCGGTGGTCGTCGCCCCGCCAGAGGATCTCGACGAGCGTCTTCGACATCAGCTCCGGCCGGTCGTGGGTCTGGGAGAAGTGCCCGGGGCGGACCCGGGCGCCCAGGCGGGCCCTGCCGTCGTGTGCCACCGGCGCGAGCGCGCCCGCCCCGTCGACCGGCCCGTTCGCCGGGTCGGGGTCGGTGCCGCCCCGGGCCAGCAGCCGCAGGAAGTGCGACTTGCCGGTGCCGTTGGCCCCGAGCACCGCGAGCCGGTCGCCGTACCAGATCTCCAGGTCGAAGGGGAACGTCAGGCCGTCCAGCTCCAGCTGTTCGCAGACGACCGCGCGCTTGCCGGTCCGCCCGCCGCTGAGGCGCATCCGGATGTCCTGGTCCTTCGGGGGTACGGGCGGCGGCCCGGCCTCCTCGAACTTGCGCAGCCGGGTCTGCGCGGCCTGGTACCGCGAGGCCAACCCGTCGTTGTACGCCGCCTTCTGCTTGTACATCAACATCAGCTCGCGCAGCTTCTGGTGCTCCTCGTCCCAGCGCCGGCGCAGCTCGTCGAGGCGGGCGTGCCGGGCGACCCGCGCGGAGTGCCAACTGGCGAAGCCGCCCGGGTGCACCCAGGCGCTGCCGCCCTCCACGGCGACCACCCGGTCGGCGGTCTGTGCCAGCAGCTCGCGGTCGTGCGAGACGTAGAGCACCGACTTGGTCGACTCGCGCAGCCGCGCCTCCAACCAGCGTTTGCCGGGCACGTCGAGGAAGTTGTCCGGCTCGTCGAGCAGCAGCACCTCGTCCGGGCCGCGCAGCAGCAACTCCAGGGCGAAGCGCTTCTGCTGGCCGCCGGAGAGCGTCCGCACCGGACGGTCCCGGGCGGCGTCCCAGGGCAGGCCGAGCACGATGGTCGCGACGGTGTCGAAGAGCACCTCGGCGTCGTACCCGCCGACCTCACCCCAGGCGCCCAGGGCGTCCGCGTACGCCAGCTGGGCCTTGCCGGCGGTGGTGCTGTACTTGCCGCGGACCTCGGCAGCCCGCATGGCCGCCTCGGTCTGGCCGAGCCGCAGGCCGGCGTCGCGCAGCGCCGGCGGGGCCAGCGTCAGCGCCAGGTCTGCGAGCGTCGACTCGTCACCGATCATGCCGATGAACTGGCGCATCACGCCCAGCCCGCCGGCGCGCGCGACGACGCCGGTACGCACCGGCAGGTCCCCGGCGACCATTCGCAGCAGCGTCGTCTTACCCGCGCCGTTCGGCCCGACCAGGGCGACCTTGGCGCCTTCGCCGACCCGGAACGACACATCGGCGAAGAGTTCCCGACCGTCGGGCAGGATGTGCCCGACCCCTGCCACGTCCACGTATCCCACGCCGGGATCCTGCCTCAGGCGGCGGCGGGGGTATATCCAATTACCGGGTGACCCGCAGCACCCGGAAGCCCTTCTGGCTGGCGTGCCGCTCGACCTGCCAGCCCTGCTCGGTGAGCCAGCGTTGCAGTGAGTCGCCGCCGAGATGCCGGGCGACCACCAGCCAGCCGACGCCGTCCGGTGCGAGCCGGGGCAGCCAGCGCAGCAGCAGCTCGTGCAGCTCTTCCTTGCCGATCCGGATCGGCGGGTTGGACCACAGCTCGGCGAACCGGAGGTCCGCCGGCACGTCGTCCGGGGCGCTCACCCGGACCCGGTCGCCGGCACCGATCCGGGCCGCGTTGGCGGCGGTGAGGTCGCGGGCGCGGGCGTTGACGTCGACGGCCCAGACGGTGCTCGCCGGTGCCACGTCGGCCAGTACGCAGGCGATCGGCCCGAACCCGCAGCCGAGGTCGAGCAGGTCGCCGGTGGTGTGGGCGGTGGGCAGCTCGGCCTTGCGCAGCAGCACTGCGGTGCCCGGGTCGAGACGGCTGGCGGAGAAGACCCCGCCGGCCGAGGCGAGTCGGTAGTCGCGGTCGGCGACGGAGAACTCGACCTCGCGCGGCGGGGCGTCGCTGGCGGGTTGAGCGGTGAAGTAGTGGTCGCCGGTCACGTCGGCAATTCTCGCACCGGCCTGGACCCGCCACGACACGGCCCACGCGCACATTTCCCGTTATTAGCCCCTAAAGGGACAATGGCTCCTACTCTAGGCGACATGGTGTATCGGTACGAGTCCGATCAGGACGCTTTCGAGGAGTACCCGGAGCCCGGGTCCGACGTGGCCGCGCTCGACGGCCCGCCCCCGCCGGCCGGGCCCTCTCCCTCGCGCTTCCCCGCGCCGTCGCTGCCCAGGCCGAACCAGCTCGTCCTGCCATCGACGCAGCAGCCGTCGCAGCCGCCGCCGGCCCGTGCCGAGATCCCGCTCGCCGCACCCCGCGACCAGGTCTACACCTCGGCACAGCCGATCGAGCAGACCCCGCGGGGCGGCGGTGGCCGCCTCTGGCAGGTACTGATCGGCGGCGCAGCCGTCCTGGTCCTGCTCGCGCTCTGCGGCCTGGGCGCGGCCGCGCTGCTGTCGGAACGCGACAACAAGCAGCCGGAGACCAACCCGACGTACCAGCCGAACGTCGCCGCGTCCGCCCCCGCCGAACGGCAGGACCTCGACTCCCGGGACACCGACCAGGCCCCGCTCACCGCCAAGGAGGTCTTCCCCGGCAAGGAACTGAAGCTCTCCGACGGTCAGCCGGCCTACCAGGTGCTCAAGACACACTCCAGCGGCAGTTGCGCCGTCGCCGCCACCGGCGAGGTGCCGACATGCTGGTCCGGCTCGGCTGCAACCAGGTCGTACGGGCCACCCTGCGGACCCCCGACGGCGACCACCTGGTCACCGCCGGTCTGTTCAACCTCACCGACAAGGCCAGCGCGGAGCGGACCCGGGAGCGGATCCGCCAACTCCTCGACGAGCGGCAGGGCCGGTTCCGCGGCCTCACCGCCGGCACCGAAACCGACGTGCTGGGCACCGCCCCCGCCCGGGTCGGCTGGCAGGTACGCGGCCACTACCTGGCGTACGCGCTGGTGGTCCGCTCGGACGGCGCGGCCGTCAAGTCCGGCGACCCCAAGATCCGGGAGATCCTTTTCGACGTGATCGAGCTGCATCTCAGCAAGGGCGTGCTGCAGAGGCGCGCCGACGGCGGCACGGCCGGGCAACCGACGGCGGCGCCGACGGAGAGCAGCGGCACCCAGAACGGCGAGACCAGCGACGGCGAACTGCCCGGCGACTGACCCCCACGCTTGCGGGCGGACCCGCCCCGCAGGCGGCGGTCAGCCCTCGACGGGGACCCGCAGCCGGCGGGTCAGCTCGGCGCGACGGGCGTACTCGGCCGGGTCCTGCGGGTAGCCGACCGCGACGAGGGTCAGCCCGTGCGCCGGCGCCACCGTCACCTCGCTGGACCGCTCCCGGTGGGTGAGCAGGCTACCTGGCCACCGCACCGGGCGGCGGCCGTCACCGGCGACCAGCATGGCCCCCACCAGGCTGCGCACCATGGCCTGGCAGAACGCGTCCGCCTGCACGGTGGCGACCAGGATGCCGTCCGGGTCCCGACGCCAGTCCAGCCGCGTCACCTCGCGCAGCGTCGTCGCGTTCTCCTTGCGCCGGCAGTACGCGGCGAAGTCGTGCTCCCCGACCAGGCCGGCGGCCGCGGCGTTCAGCGCGGCCAGATCCAGCGGCCTCGGCCAGGCCAGCACCTCGTGTCGGCGCAGCGGTTCCGCGCCGAAGGGCGCGTCGGTCACCCGGTACTCGTAGCGCCGGAAGGTGGCCGAGAACCGGGCGTCGAACTCCGCCGGCACCTCGGTCATGGCCCGTACCCGCACGTCGGCGGGGAGCAGACGGGCCAGCCTGCGCAACAACCGTCCCTCGTGCTGTCGCCACACGTCGACGGGCAGGTCCAGGTGGCAGACCTGCCCGGTGGCGTGCACCCCCGCGTCGGTCCGGCCGGCCACGGTCAACCCGGTGACCGTACCGGCACCGAGGACCAGGGCCAGGGTCTCGACGAGCACCCCGGCGACGGTCCGCCGGGTCGGCTGGGGCGCCCAACCGGAGAAACCTGCGCCGTCGTACGAGACGTCCAGCCGCAGCCGGATCCGCTCGTCCACCTCGTACCTCCTGTTACGGGTCGGGCCCGACACCCCGTGAGGGGTGCCGGGCGACGATGCCCGAGATCAGGCCTTGTTCTCCTCGGTGGCGAGGTCGCTGTCCTCGCGTGCCTCGGCGGTGTCACCGGACGCCGACACCGGCGCCTCGGAGTCCTGGTCGGCCGGAGCCGACCGCGGGGCCTCGTCGGCCGGGGCGAGCGCCTCGACCTTGTCCTGCTGCGCGGCCTTGCGGGCGGCGGTCTTCTTGTTCACCTTCGGCTCGGCGACCTGAAGCTCCTCCACCAGCTCGATGATGGCCATCGGCGCGTTGTCACCCTTGCGCGGACCGGTCTTCACGATCCGGGTGTAACCGCCGGGGCGGTTGGAGTACCGGGGCGCGATCTGGTCGAACAGGGCGTAGACCACGTCCTTGTCCTTGACGACGCCCAGCACCCGCCGCCGCGAGGCGAGGTCACCGCGCTTGGCCTTGGTGATGAGCTGCTCGGCCAGCGGACGCAGCCGCCGGGCCTTCGTCTCGGTGGTCTGGATCTTGCCGTGCTGGAACAGCGCGGTCGCCAGGTTGGCGAGCATCAGCCGCTCGTGCGAGGGGCTGCCGCCGAGGCGGGGGCCCTTGGTGGGCGTGGGCATTTTTGGTGCTCCTCAGTTGTGGCGGCAGCGCGGACTAGAGCTGCTCGGTCTCGCGGTAGTCGTCGGTGTCGTAGTCGGCCTCGCCGAAGGTGTCCACGACGTGCGCCGGGTCGAAGTTCGGAGCCGAGTCCTTCAGCCCCAGACCCATCCCGGCGAGCTTCATCTTGACCTCGTCGATCGACTTCTGACCGAAGTTGCGAATGTCGAGGAGGTCGGCCTCGGTACGCCCGATGAGCTCACCAACGGAGTTGATGCCCTCGCGCTTGAGGCAGTTGTAGGAGCGGACGGTGAGGTCCAGCTCCTCGATCGGCAGGGCGAGGTCCGCCGCCAGCTGGGCGTCCTGCGGGGACGGCCCGATGTCGATGCCCTCGGCGGTCTCGTCCAGCTCCCGAGCCAGACCGAACAGCTCCACCAGCGTCGAACCGGCCGAGGCCAGCGCGGTACGCGGACCCATCGACGGCTTGGTCTCGACGTCGATGATCAACCGGTCGAAGTCGGTGCGCTGCTCGACACGGGTCGCCTCGACGCGGTAGGTCACCTTCAGCACCGGCGAGTAGATCGAGTCGACCGGGATCCGGCCGATCTCGGCGCCGGACTGCTTGTTCTGCGCAGCCGTCACGTAGCCCCGGCCCCGCTCGACGGTCAGCTCCATGTCGAGCCGGCCCTTGCCGTTGAGGGTCGCGAGCTTCAGGTCCGGGTTGTGCACGGAGACGCCGGCCGGGGGCTGGATGTCGCCCGCGGTCACGTCGCCCGGGCCCTGCTTGCGCAGGTACATGCTGACCGGCTCGTCGTGCTCGGAGCTGACGCACAGCTCCTTGATGTTCATGACGAGCTCGACCACGTCCTCCTTGACACCGGGGATCGTGGTGAACTCGTGCAGCACGCCGTCGATCTTGATCGAGGTGACGGCCGCACCCGGGATCGACGACAGCAGCGTGCGCCGCAGCGAGTTGCCCAGGGTGTAGCCGAAGCCCGGCTCCAGCGGCTCGATGGCGAACCGCGACCGGGTCTCGTTGATCGACTCCTCGGAGAGGGAGGGTCGCTGGCTGATGAGCATGTTTTCTCTTCTCTTCCGGGACGCCCGCTATTTGACGTCCACGACACAAACTGTTCCGGTGGCCCGCCCCGGAGGGCGGGCCACCGCAACGAGCTCCGACTACTTGGAGTAGAGCTCGACGATCAGCTGCTCCTGGACCTGCGTGTCGATGACCTGCCGGGCCGGGAGGGAGTGCACGAGCACCTTCATCTGGCTCGGGATGGCCTCAAGCCACGCCGGAACCGTCTTCGAGCCGGCCTGGGCCTGCGCGACGATGAACGGGGTGAGCTCCTTGCTCTTGCCCCGAACCTCGATGATGTCGTGCTCCTTGACGCGGTACGACGGGATGTCGACCTTCTTGCCGTTCACCGTGAAGTGACCGTGCTTGACCAGCTGGCGGGCCATGTCCCGCGAGTGGGCGTAGCCGGCCCGGTAAACGACGTTGTCCAGCCGCGACTCGAGGATCTGCAGGAGGACCTCACCGGTCTTGGCCTGCTTGCCGACGGCTTCCTCGTAGTAACCGCGGAACTGCTTCTCCAGCACGCCGTAGACGCGGCGGGCCTTCTGCTTCTCACGGAGCTGGAGCAGGTACTCCGTCTCCTTGGTGCGGCCGCGGCCGTGCTGCCCGGGCGGGAACGGCCGGGACTCGAACGGGCACTTCGGACCATCGCACTTGCTGCCCTTGAGGAACAGCTTCATCTTCTCCCGCCGGCAACGGCGGCAGTCAGCACCGGTGTAACGAGCCATCTCTCTCTACCTCTCAGACCCGGCGACGCTTCGGCGGACGGCACCCGTTGTGCGGCTGCGGGGTGACGTCGGCGATCTGCCCGACCTCGAGGCCCACGGCCTGCAGCGAACGGATGGCGGTCTCCCGGCCGGAGCCGGGGCCCTTGACGAACACGTCGACCTTGCGCATGCCGTGCTCCATGGCCCGACGCGCGGCGGCCTCGGCGGCCAGCTGAGCGGCGAACGGAGTCGACTTGCGGGAGCCCTTGAAGCCCACCTGGCCAGCGGAGGCCCAGGAGATGACCGCACCGGTCGGGTCCGTGATGGACACGATGGTGTTGTTGAACGTGCTCTTGATGTGCGCCTGCCCGTGGGCGACGTTCTTGCGTTCCTTGCGCCGGACCTTCTTGACGGCGGCTCCGGCACGAGCCTTCGGTGGCATAAGTCTGTGCGCTCCTAGTTGACTTTCCGGACTGGGTTGCGGCCTGGCCCGCCTCGGCGGCGACCGACCCCGTCATCCGGTTAAGAACTACTTCTTGCCGGGCTTCTTCTTGCCGGCGACGGTCCGCTTCGGGCCCTTGCGGGTCCGTGCGTTGGTCTTGGTCCGCTGGCCACGCACGGGCAGGCCCCGGCGGTGCCGGATGCCGGCGTAGCAGCCGATCTCAACCTTGCGGCGGATGTCAGCGGCGACCTCGCGGCGCAGGTCGCCTTCAACCTTGTAGTTGCCCTCGATGTGGTCGCGGAGCTGCACGAGCTCCTCGTCCGTGAGGTCCCGAGCGCGCTTGTCCGGCGAGATGCCGGTGGCGGCGAGTGTCTCCAGGGCGCGGGTGCGACCGACCCCGAAGATGTAGGTGAGCGCGATCTCCATCCGCTTCTCGCGGGGGAGATCCACGCCGACTAGACGTGCCATGTGCGGGCGTACTCCTCGTGATGTGTGGCGGAGGTGTGGACCCGTCCCACCCCGCTACCGGCCGTCCCGTCTTTCCGACGCTGTCAGCGCCGGCGACCGGGATCGGTCGCTGCCCGAGCGGGCCCCGGCCTCCGACCGGGGGTCAGCCACGAAAGGAGTACGTCTCGCGTACCGCTCGTGGCTGGGACGAGCATGTGTGATGTGTGTGTCGCTGGGGATCTGCCCGGACCAACGCCACCCGGCCGGTGTTACGGCCGGACGGGTGGAGTCAGCCCTGGCGCTGCTTGTGGCGCGGGTCGGTGCAGATGACCATGACCCGGCCGTGCCGGCGGATAACCCGGCACTTGTTGCAGATCCTCTTGACGCTCGGCTTGACCTTCACGGTTGCCTTACTTCCCATCTGGCCCGGCGACGCGGGGTACGCGAGACCGGACGTCGAACACGGACACGGGACTTCCCGGCCGTCGTCAGGACTACTTGTAGCGGTAGACGATGCGCCCGCGGGTCAGGTCGTACGGCGAGAGTTCGACGACGACCCGGTCCTCCGGAAGGATGCGGATGTAGTGCTGCCGCATCTTCCCACTGATGTGAGCCAGCACCTTGTGGCCGTTCGCGAGCTCCACCCGGAACATAGCGTTCGGCAGGGGCTCGATGACCCGACCCTCGATCTCAATGGCTCCGTCTTTTTTCGGCATGTCCTCCGCTGTCCTGACGTCGATTGCTCCGGGCGGCCCACAACGTCTTACACGGGAAACTGACCTTGATCAGAAGCCCGCGCCAGCCGCGGCTCCAGGACCCACCGAAGCGCAGGGCGGGCATGCTGGAGTGGACGCTGTGCGCCGATCAGAAAGTGTACGCCCGCCTGCGGGCGGTCGCCAAACCGGCCACCCACCGTGCCGCCGTGGCGGCCGCCGATCCCCCGTCCGGGTGCCCGATGATCTTCCCAGGCAGCCCGACGGCCATCAGTCAGCCGGTCGCGGGTCGTCCCGTTGGTCCGGTTCAGCGGTACGCAGCTCACGCCGGCGCTCCCGCTTCGCCCCCTTGCGTTGCCGTCGGCGTTCCCGCTCGACGGCTCGGCGCCGAGGCTCTCCCCCGGTCAGTCCGGTCACCGTCCGGACCACCAGCACCGCACCCCACGGCCCGGCCAACCAGACCGGCCAGAAGTAGAGCGGCTCCCGACTGAGCAGCGAGGTCACCGCCCAGATGGTCACCACGATGGCGATCACCTGCACGTATGGCAGCCACACCTCGGCCAACCACCGGGCCGTGACGCCGCCCCGCACCGGCGCCGGCGGGTCGCCCGCCCCGGCGCTCGGCGGGCCGGCCGGGGTGACCGGCGCCAGCGTCGAGCGCTCGACGGGCGTCACCGGCGGCAGGTCGGCCAACAGGGTGTCCAACTCGGCGTAGGTACGCGCGGCGTACGCCCGCTGTAGGCGCTCGTCGTACTCGTGCAGGTCCAGTCGTCCCTCGCCGAGGGCCGCCCGCAACCGATCGGCCACGGCTTCCCGGTCCGCGTCCGCGGCTCGCATTCCGTCGCGCCCGTCCATGTCGGCAAGCATGCCACCGACACGCCAGCCGCGCCCCACCCCCAACGTCCCGTCGATCATGAAGTTATTGCCATGGGCAGCGGCGTGTCATGGCAACAACTTCATGATCAACCGACGTGCCCGGGGTCAGGGGGTGGTGGAGACGGCGGGCTGGCGGGCGGTCACGAGGTCGCCGAGCCGGGCCCGACCCCCGTCGAAGGCGGTGAGCACCCAGACGCCATCGGGCAGCAGGGCCATCGAGTGCTCGACGTGCGCCGCCACCGAACCGTCCCGGGTGACGACCGTCCAGCCGTCGGCCAGCTCGACCGTCCGCGGAGACGCCATGGTGATCATCGGTTCGATGGCGAGTGCCATGCCGGGCACCAACCGTGGGCCCTTGCCCGGACGGCCGTGGTTGAGCACGTGCGGGTCCTGGTGCATCTCGGTGCCGATGCCGTGCCCGCCGTAGCCGTCGACGATGCCGTACCGGCCGCCCTTACGAACGGCGGTCTCCACCGCGTGGGAGATGTCGGTGAGCCGCCCCTTGCCGCTGGCCGCGCCCCGCGCGGCTGCCGCGATGCCGGCCCACATCGCGTCCTCGGCAACCTCGGCCATCCTGAGCAGCGCCGGGTCGACCTCGCCGACCCCGACGGTGATCGCCGAGTCGCCGTGCCACCCGTCCAGCACCGCACCGCAGTCGATCGAGATGAGATCGCCCTCGGCGAGGACCTGCCCCGGCGAGGGGATGGCGTGCACGATCTGCTCGTTGACCGAGGAGCAGATCGACGCCGGAAAGCCGTGGTAGCCCTTGAACGACGGAACGGCGCCCGCCTCGCGGATGGTCGACTCGGCGATGGCGTCCAGATCGGCGGTGCTCACACCGGGGGCCACGGCCTCACGCATCCGGCGCAGCGCCTCCGCCACCACCAGCCCGGCGGCCCGCATCTTCTCGATCTGGTCAGGGGTCTTCAGCTGGATGTCCAGCTGGGGACGACGCATGGAGCGATTACCTTTCGTTGCCGAACAGCGGGGCACGTCTCGCGTACCCCGCTGTTCGCACTCTATCCGCCGTGGCCCGGCCGGACCTCAGCCGCCGTACGACCGCAGCGCGTCGATGGCCCGGGTGGTGACGTCCTCCACCGGGCCGGTGGCGTCGATCCCGACCAGCTTGCCCTGGGCGCCGTAGTAGTCGACCAGGGGCGCGGTCTTCTCGCTGTACTCACGGAGCCGGGTGGCGATCGTCTCCGGCTTGTCGTCGTCGCGCTGGAACAGCTCGGCGCCACACCGGTCACAGATGCCCGGACGGGTGGTCGCGTCGAACTCGACGTGCCAGATCTTGCCGCAACCCCGGCAGGTACGCCGACCGGAGAGCCGCCGGATCACCTCGTCGTCGTCGACCACCAGCTCCAGGACCAGATCGAGCGCCGTGCCCAGGTCAGCGAGGAGCTTGTCCAGAGCGGCGGCCTGCGGAGTGGTCCGCGGAAAACCGTCGAGCAGGAAACCCTCGCTGGCGTCGGGCTCGGCCAGCCGGTCCCGGACCATGTTGATGGTGACCTCGTCCGGAACCAGCTCGCCCGCGTCCATGTACCGCTTCGCCTCGACACCGAGCGGGGTGCCCTGGGTGACGTTCGACCGGAAGATGTCCCCGGTCGAGATCTTCGGCACCGAGAGGTGCGCGGCGACGAACTCGGCCTGAGTGCCCTTGCCCGCGCCCGGCGGGCCAACCAGAACGAGTCTCATCTACCGCAGGAACCCTTCGTAGTTCCGCTGCATGAGTTGGCTCTCGATCTGCTTCACGGTCTCCAGACCGACGCCGACCATGATGAGCACAGCGGTGCCGCCGAACGGGAAGTTCTGGTACTGCTGGTTGTCCAGCCAGATGAAGAAGAAGTTCGGCAGGATCGAGATGACACCGAGGTAGAGCGCGCCCGGCAGGGTGATCCGGCTGAGGATGAAGTCCAGGTAGTCGGCGGTCGGCTTGCCCGGGCGGATACCCGGCACGAACCCGCCGTACTTCTTCATGTTGTCCGCGACCTCGGTCGGGTTGAACGTGATCGAGACGTAGAAGTACGTGAAGAAGATGATCATCAGGAAGTAGACCGTGATGTAGATCGGGCTACTCGGGTTGACCAGGTTGTTCTGGATCCACGCCTGGGTCTTGCCCGGGTCGTTCTGGTCGAAGAACTGCAGGGCCAGCTGCGGCAGGTAGAGCAGCGACGAGCCGAAGATGACCGGGATCACACCAGCCTGGTTGACCTTGAGCGGGATGTAGGTCGACGTGCCGCCGTACATCCGCCGGCCGATCATCCGCTTGGCGTACTGCACCGGAATCCGGCGCTGCGCCTGCTCGATGAAGGTGACCGCGGTGATGACCACCAGGACCAGCACGATGACCAGGGCGAACATGTCCCAGCCCTTGCTGGTCTTGATCTGCCAACCCTCGCTGGGCAGCCGGGCCGCGATCGAGGTGAAGATCAGGACGGACATGCCGTTGCCGACGCCCCGGTCGGTGATCAGCTCACCGAGCCACATGACCATGCCGGTGCCGGCGGTCATCGTCATCACCAGGATGGCCAGGGTCAGCCAGTCCGGGATGCCGGTGCCCTTCGGGATGATCGGGAACTGGTCACAGCGGTTCTGGAAGAGCTGCCCCGAGCGGGCCAGGGCGACGAACGCCGAGGCCTGCAGCACACCGAGACCGAGGGTCAGGTACCGCGTGTACTGGGTGATCTTCGCCTGGCCGGCCTGGCCCTCCTTGCGGAGCTGCTCCAGGCGCGGGATCACGACCGTCAGCAGCTGCAGGATGATCGACGCGGTGATGTAGGGCATGATGCCCAGCGCGAAGACCGAGAGCTGTAGCAGCGCTCCGCCGGAGAAGAGGTTGAGCAGGTTCACCACCCCGGTGGTGTCACCCTGGATGGTGTCGAGGCACTTCTGCACGTTGCCGTACGAGACGCCCGGGCTGGGGAGCGTGGCACCCAGCCGGTAGACCGCGATGATGCCTACTGTGAACAGCAGCTTCTTGCGCAGGTCAGGCGTACGGAACGCACTGAGAAAGGCGGACAGCAACTTCTTCCTCCTGCGCGAGGCGGGCCGCCGGTGATCCCTGGCGGGTCGGGGTGGATCCCGGGCGAGTGCCCGGAATCCATGGCTGGGATGGGACTCTAACAGCCCTGTCCCGCTCCGGGCAGGTGTGCCCGGCTACATAAACCGATTCCGATATTACCGGGCGCACACGCCCCAGGCAGACCATGGCGCCCGCCAGTTGCTCACAACTGGACGGGCGCCATGGTCGTACGCCTTACAGCTCGGTGACAGAGCCACCGGCGGCAGCGATCTTCTCCTTGGCCGACGCGCTGAACGCGTGCGCCGACACCTGGAGCGCCACCCCGCCAAGGTCCCCGGTGCCGAGGATCTTGACCGGCTGGCCCTTACGGACCGCACCGGACTCGACCAGCTCCAGCGGACCAACCTGGCCGCCGTTCGGGAACAGCTCGGCGAGCCGGTCCAGGTTGACCACCTGGAAGACCACCTTGAACTTGTTCTTGAAGCCCTTCATCTTCGGCAGGCGCATGTGGATGGGCATCTGCCCACCCTCGAACGCCGCCGAGATGTTCTTGCGGGCCTTGGAGCCCTTGGTACCGCGACCAGCGGTCTTGCCCTTGGAACCCTCACCGCGACCCACACGGGTCTTCGCGGTCTTGGAACCGGGCGCCGGGCGCAGGTGATGCACCTTGATCGTCATTACTCGACCTCCTCGACCTTCACGAGGTGGTTCACAGTGAAGATCATGCCGCGGATCTCGGGCCGGTCCTCCTTGACCACCACGTCGTTGATCCGCTTGAGACCGAGCGAACGCAGCGAGTCACGCTGGTTCTGCTTGGTCCCGATACCGGACCGGACCTGGGTGACCTTCAGACGTGCCATCAGTGCGCCACCCCCGCACGCGACGCCAGCATGGCGGCCGGCGCGACGTCCTCCACCGGCAGGCCACGACGCGCCGCGACCTGCTCGGGGGACTCAAGCCCCTTCAGGGCCGCCACGGTGGCGTGCACGATGTTGATCGGGTTCGACGAGCCGAGGCTCTTGGAGAGCACGTCGTGGATCCCGGCGCACTCCAGCACGGCACGCACCGGACCACCGGCGATGACACCCGTACCGGCCGAGGCCGGCTTGAGCAGCACCACGCCAGCGGCGTCCTCACCCGTCACCGGGTGCGGGATCGACTGGCCGATACGCGGAACCTTGAAGAAGTGCTTCTTGGCCTCCTCGACACCCTTGGCGATGGCCGCGGGCACCTCCTTGGCCTTTCCGTAGCCCACGCCGACCGTGCCGTCGCCGTCGCCCACGATCACCAGGGCGGTGAAGCTGAAGCGACGACCACCCTTCACGACCTTGGCGACGCGGTTGATCGCGACGACCCGCTCAAGGTGCGGGGTCTTCTCGACGGGCGCGTTTCCGCGGCCGCCCTCACGGCGGTTGTCGCGGCGACCACCCTCGTTGCCACCGGACCCGCCGCCACGGCGCTGTTGACCTGGCATCAGCAGCCTTCCTTATCTCTCGTGACGGGGTTGTTTAGAACTCGAGCCCGGCTTCGCGGGCGGCGTCGGCAAGCGCGGCGACTCGCCCCGCGTACCGGTTGCCACCGCGGTCGAAGACGACCTTGGAAACGCCGGCGGCCTTGGCCCGCTCGGCGAGCAGGGCGCCCACCTTGCCGGCGAGGGCGCTCTTGTCGCCCTCCGCACCGCGCAGCGAGGCGTCCAGGGTCGACGCCGACGCCAGGGTGTGACCCTTGGTGTCGTCGACGATCTGGGCGACCATGTGCCGCAGCGAACGGGTGACGACCAGGCGCGGACGCTCGGCCGTACCGCTGACGTTCTTGCGGACGCGGAAGTGCCGACGCGCACGCCCAACGGCGCGCTTGGCGGCGACGCCGCGGCGGCGCTTGAGCAGCGTGGCGCTCACTTCTTACCTGCCTTTCCGGCCTTGCGGCGGATGACCTCGCCCTGGTACTTCACGCCCTTGCCCTTGTAGGGCTCCGGCGGACGGATCTTCCGGATGTTGGCGGCGACCTCACCGACCTGCTGCTTGTCGATGCCGGCCACGTGGAACAGGGTCGGCCGCTCCACCGTGAAGGTGATGCCCGCCGGGGCGGCGACGACCACCGGGTGCGAGAACCCGAGCGCGAACTCGAGGTCCGAACCCTTGGCGGTGACCCGGTAACCGGTGCCGGCGATCTCCAGGCTCTTGCGGTAGCCCTCGGTGACCCCGACGATCATGTTGGCAACCAGCGTACGGCTCAGGCCGTGGAGCTCCTTGGCCTTGCGCTCGTCGTTCGGCCGGTTGACGCTCAGCTGCCCATCCTCGGCCCGCTCGATCGTGATCGGCTCGGCGAGGGTGTGCTGGAGCTGGCCCTTGGGGCCCTTGACCTTGACGGTCTGCCCGTCGATCGTGATGTCGACGCCGGCTGGTACCGGGATCGACTTACGTCCAATTCGCGACATTTCTACCTGTCTCCCGTTACCAGACGAAGGCGAGGACTTCCCCGCCAACACTCCGCTTGCGGGCCTGCCGGTCGGTCAGCAGCCCCTGGGACGTCGAAATGATCGCCACGCCCAGCCCACCGAGCACCCGCGGGAGCCCGTCCGACTTGGCGTACACCCGGAGACCGGGCTTGGACACGCGCTTGATGCCGGCCAGGCTCCGCTCCCGGTTCTGGCCGTACTTCAGCTCGACGACCAGTCGCTTGCCGACGGCACCCTCCTCGGGCTCCTCGACCGACCAGGTGGCGATGTAACCCTCGGCCTTCAGGACCTCGGCGATGTTCGCCTTGATCTTGGAGTAGGGCATCTTCACCTGATCGTGGTACGCCTGGTTGGCGTTACGCAGACGCGTGAGCATGTCTGCGATCGGGTCGGTCATCGTCATGGATTTCGTCAGCCTTTCTCGCCGGGGTTCCCGGGGCATCAGCCCCGGGCCTACGGCGAAGAGCAATACCTAATCGGTGCAGGAGTTCCCGGCTGACAGCCGGGACGCGGTCGCCCTTACCAGGAAGCCTTGGACACACCCGGCAGCTCACCGCGGTGGGCCATCTCCCGGATGCAGACCCGGCAGAGCCCGAACTTGCGGTAGACCGCCTTCGGACGCCCGCACCGCTGGCAGCGGGTGTACGCGCGAACCGAGAACTTCGGCTTCGCGGCCGCCTTGAGGATCAGCGCCTTCTTGGCCATCTCAGTTCTCCTTGAACGGGAAGCCCAGGAGCTTGAGCAGCGCCCGACCCTCGTCGTCAGTCGTGGCGGTCGTGACCACCGTGATGTCCATGCCCCGCTGGCGATCGATCCGGTCCTGGTCGATCTCGTGGAACACCGACTGCTCGGTCAGACCGAACGTGTAGTTGCCGTGCCCGTCGAGCTTGCGCCCGTCGAGACCGCGGAAGTCGCGGATACGCGGCAGCGCGATGGACAGCAGCCGGTCCAGGAACTCCCACATCCGGTCGCCGCGAAGGGTCACCTTCGCGCCGATCGGCATGCCCTCGCGGAGCTTGAACTGCGCGATGGACTTGGTCGCCCGCCGCACCTGCGGCTTCTGGCCGGTGATCGTGGCGAGGTCGCGGACCGCGCCGTCGATCAGCTTGGCGTCGCGAGCAGCCTCGCCGACACCCATGTTGACGACGATCTTGACCAGCCGCGGCACCTGCATGGGGTTGCCGTAGCTGTTCTGCTCGCGCAGCTGGGCCACGATCTCGTTGCGGTACCGCTCCTTGAGGCGCGGCAGGGTCTTTTCGGTAGCCGTGGTCATCACAGGTCCTTACCGGTGCTACGCGCGATGCGGACCTTCTGGCCGTTGTCGTCGATCCGGTAACCGACGCGGGTCGGCTTGCCGTCGGAGTCCAGGACCTGCACGTTCGAGACGTGGATCGGGGCCTCCTGGGTGACGATGCCGCCGGTCTTGGCGCCACGCTGGGTGGTGCTGATTCGGGTGTGCTTCTTGACCCGGTTCACGCCCTCGACCAGGACCTTGTCCTGCCGCGGGTAGGCCGCGATGACCTTGCCCTTGGCACCCTTGTCCTTGCCGGCGATGACGACGACCGTGTCGCCCTTCTTGACCTTCACGGTCACAACACCTCCGGCGCGAGGGAAATAATCTTCATGAACCGCTTGTCCCGCAGCTCCCGGCCCACCGGGCCGAAGATACGGGTACCGCGCGGGTCCCCGCCGTCCTTGATGATGACGGCGGCGTTCTCGTCGAAGCGGATGTACGAGCCGTCCGGCCGCCGCTTCTCCTTGGCGGTGCGAACGACGACGGCCTTGACGACGTCGCCCTTCTTGACACCGGCACCCGGGATCGCGTCCTTGACGGTGGCCACGATGACGTCGCCGATGCTCGCGTAGCGCCGACCGGAGCCACCGAGAACCCGGATGCACAGGATCTCCCGAGCACCCGTGTTGTCGGCGACGCGCAGTCGCGACTCCTGCTGAATCACGTCTATCTCCTATGTCTGCCGGTTCTCCGGCCGCCATGGCGGCCGGAGCCTGGCGGAACCTACGCCCGACGCAACGCCGGGCGAGCTCGAGCCTTCGCTACTTGGCCTTTTCCAGGATCTCCACGATCCGCCAACGCTTGGTGGCGCTCAGCGGCCGGGTCTCCATGATCAGGACCCGGTCGCCGGTGCCGGCAGCGTTCTGCTCGTCGTGCACCTTCAGCTTGCTCGTACGACGCATGATCTTGCCGTACAGAGCGTGCCGAACCCGGTCCTCGACCTCGACCACGACGGTCTTGTCCATCTTGTCGCTGACCACCAGGCCCTCACGGACCTTGCGGCGGGACCGCGCGGCGGCGGTGGCGGTGTCTTCGGTCATGATGCAGTCACCTCAGTCGGCGCGGCCGAGAGCCCCAGCTCGCGCTCGCGCATGATCGTGTAGATCCGGGCGATCTCCCGACGGATGACCTGCAACCGCCGGTTGTTGTCCAGCTGCCCGGTTGCGGCCTGCACGCGGAGGTTGAACAGCTCCGCCTTGGCCTCCCGCAGCTTCGTGACCAGCTCCTCCTCGGAGAGCTCACGCAGCTCGGTCGCCTTAACGCCCGCTGCCATCAGGATTCACCCACTTCGCGCGTAACAATGCGGCACTTCATCGGGAGCTTGTGGATCGCGCGACGCATGGCCTCTCGCGCGATCTGCTCGTTGGGGAAGGACATCTCGAAGAGAATCCGACCCGGCTTGACGTTGGAGACCCACCACTCGGGCGAACCCTTACCGGAACCCATCCGGGTCTCGGCAGGCTTCTTGGTGAGGGCCTGGTCCGGGAAGATCGTGATCCAGACCTTGCCGCCACGCTTGATGTGACGGGTCATCGCGATACGCGCCGACTCGATCTGGCGGTTGGTCACGTACGCCGGCTCGAGAGCCTGGATCCCGAACTCGCCGAACACCACCCGGTTACCACCCTTGGACGCGCCACTGCGGTCCGGGTGGTGCGGCTTGCGGAAGCCCTTCGGGGGCTTGCGCGGCATCAGCATCTGTCAGCCCTCCTGCTGCGTTTCTGCCGGAGCAGCCGCGGCGGCGACAGCTGCGCTGTCGACCGGCTCGCCGCTCGGCGTCTCGGCCTGCTGCGCGATGGTGGTCGCAGCAGCCCGACCGGCCTCGGTACCACCGGCCGTCGTGCCGGACGAACCCGACCGGCCACGGCGCGGACGCTCGGGACGGTCGCCACGCTCACCACGACGCGGGCGGGACGGACCGGCCTCGGCCGGAGCCTCCCGGCCCGGGACGGCGTCGCCCTTGTAGATCCAGACCTTCACACCGATCCGGCCGAACGTGGTACGGGCCTCGAAGAAGCCGTACTCGATGTTGGCCCGCAGCGTGTGCAGCGGAACCCGGCCCTCGCGGTAGAACTCGGTCCGGCTCATCTCGGCGCCGCCGAGGCGACCCGAGACCTGAACCCGGATGCCCTTGCAGACCGGGTTCTTCATCGCCGACTGCATGGCCTTGCGCATCGCCCGACGGAAGCTGACCCGGCTGGACAGCTGCTCGGCCACGCCCTGCGCGACGAGCTGAGCGTCCGACTCGGGGTTCTTCACCTCGATGATGTTCAGCTGGACCTGCTTGCCGGTGAGCTTCTCAAGCTCGCCGCGGATCCGGTCGGCCTCCGCACCCTTACGGCCGATGACGATGCCCGGCCGGGCGGTGTGGATGTCGACCCGGACCCGGTCGCGGGTGCGCTCGATGTCGACCTTGGAGATGCCGGCACGCTCGAGGCCCTTGGACATCATCCGGCGGATCTTGACATCCTCGCCGATGTAGTCCTTGTAGAGCTTGTCCGCGAACCAGCGGGACTTCCAGTCGGTCGAGATGCCGAGCCGGAACCCAGTGGGGTGAACCTTCTGACCCATTACTCGGCGCCCTCCGTCTTGCTCTGCGCTTCGGCCGGTGCGGCCTCCGTGGCCGGGGCGGCCTTCTTGGCCGCGGCCTTCCTCGGCGCTGCCGGCGCGACCGCCTCGACCGCCACGGTGATGTGACAGGTCCGCTTGCGGATCCGGTACGCCCGACCCTGCGCCCGAGGCTGGAACCGCTTCATCGTCGGGCCCTCGTCCACGAACGCCTCGCTGACGAGCAGCGCGTCGGGGTCCAGCCGCTCGTTGTTCTCCGCGTTGGCGATCGCGCTAGCGAGCACCTTGTACACCTGCTCGCTCGCAGCCTGCGGCGCGAACTGCAGCACCGTGAGCGCCTCCTTCGCGGGCAGGCCGCGGACGAGGTTGACCACCCGGCGCGCCTTCATCGGCGAGATGCGCACGTGCCGCGCAACCGCCCGCGCGCCCGGAAGCACCGGAGCGTCGCCCTTTCCTGGCATCGCTGTAACCCCTTGTTCCCTCTATCCGTATGCCCGCGGCGTCAGCGCCGACGGCTCTTCCGGTCGTCCTTCTCGTGACCCTTGAACGTGCGGGTCAGCGCGAACTCGCCGAGCTTGTGCCCGACCATCGCCTCGGTCACGAACACCGGGACGTGCTTGCGTCCGTCGTGCACCGCGATCGTGTGCCCGAGCATCTCCGGGATGATCGTCGAGCGCCGCGACCAGGTCTTGATCACGTTCTTCGAGCCCTTGTCGTTCTGCACTTCCACCTTCTTGAGCAGGTGGTCGTCTACGAACGGGCCCTTCTTCAGGCTGCGAGGCATGTCTTATCTCCCTCAGCCGCGCTTACGCGTGGCGTAGCGACGGCGGACGATCAGCCGGTCACTCGGCTGGCCCTTACGGCGGGTGCGGCCCTCGGGCTTACCCTGCGGGTTGACCGGGTGGCGACCACCGGAGGTCTTACCCTCACCACCACCGTGCGGGTGGTCGACCGGGTTCATGGCGACACCACGGACGGTCGGGCGCTTGCCCTTCCACCGCATACGGCCGGCCTTACCCCAGTTGATGTTCGACTGGTCGGCGTTGCCGATCTCGCCGATGCTGGCGCGGCAGCGCACATCCACACGCCGGATCTCACCGGACGGCATACGCAGGGTCGCGTACACGCCCTCGCGGCCGAGCAACTGGATGCCGACGCCGGCGGAACGGGCCAGCTTGGCCCCGCCACCCGGACGCAGCTCCACGTTGTGAATCGTGGTACCGACCGGGATGTTGCGCAGCGGCAGGTTGTTGCCGGGCTTGATGTCGGCGCCCGGACCGGACTCGACGCGGTCGCCCTGCTTCATGTCCTTCGGCGCGATGATGTACCGCTTCTCGCCGTCGGCGTAGTGCAGCAGCGCGATGCGCGCCGTGCGGTTCGGGTCGTACTCGATGTGAGCGACCTTCGCCGGCACGCCGTCCTTGTCGACCCGCTTGAAGTCGATCAGACGGTACTGGCGCTTGTGACCTCCACCGTGGTGCCGCGTGGTGATCCGGCCGTGGGCGTTACGCCCGCCCTTCTTCGGCAGCGGAGCCAGCAGCGACTTCTCCGGCGTGGACCGGGTGATCTCGGCGAAGTCGGCGACACTGGAGCCACGTCGGCCCGGCGTCGTCGGCTTGTACTTACGGATAGCCATTGTCTACACCCCTCAGCTGACCGGGCCGCCGAAGGCCTCGATGCGGTCACCGTCAGCCAGCTTCACGATCGCCCGCTTGGTCGCCTTGCGCTGACCGAAGCCGGTCTTGGTGCGCTTGCGCTTACCCTGGCGGTTGAGCGTGTTGACCGTCAGGACGCGGACGTTGAAGATCTGCTGGATAGCGATCTTGATCTCGGTCTTGTTCGCGTCCGGGTGCACCAGGAAGGTGTACCAGTTCCGGTTCAGCTCGCTGTAGCTCTTCTCCGAGACGACCGGCGCCACGATGATGTCGCGCGGGTCGGCGATCGTGCTCACTTGCCACCCTCCTCGGTGGTCTCGGCGGGCACGCCCAGGAACTCGTCCAGGGCGTCCTTGGTGAAGACCACGTCGTCGGCCACGAGCACGTCGTACGTGTTCAGCTGGCCGGACTCGATCAGGTGCACCCGCGGCTCGTTGCGCAGCGACACCCAGTTCAGCTCGTCGGTGCTGCTCAGCACGACCAGGACCCGACGGGCCTCGGTGAGCTTGGTCAGCGTGGCCAGAGCGGCCTTGGTCGACGGCTTCTCGCCCGAGACGAACGCCTCGACGACGTGCACCTGCCCGGCGCGGGCCCGGTCCGAGAGGGCACCCCGCAGCGCGGCGGCCTTCATCTTCTTCGGGGTCCGCTGGCTGTAGTCGCGCGGCACGGGACCGTGCACCACGCCACCGCCGGCGAACTGCGGCGCGCGGATCGAGCCCTGCCGGGCGCGACCGGTGCCCTTCTGCTTGTACGGCTTCTTGCCGCCGCCGGCGACCTCGCCGCGGGTCTTGGTCTTGTGCGTGCCCTGTCGGGCCGCCGCGAGCTGGGCCACCACGACCTGGTGCATCAGCGCGACGTTGGCCTGCACGTCGAAGATGTCCGCCGGCAGCTCGACGGAGCCGCTGGTGGTGCCTTCGACGGTGCGCACGTCAACGGTGGTCACTTGGCCGCACCGCCCTTCTTCACCTTGCTCTTGGCCGCGGTACGGACCAGAACGAGCGCGCCCTTGGGACCAGGAATGGCACCCCGGACGAGCAGCAGGTTGTTCTCGGTGTCGACCGCCTGGACGGTGAGGTTCTGCACGGTGTACCGCACGCCACCCATCCGGCCGGCCATCCGGGTGCCCTTGAAGACACGACCCGGAGTGGCGCAGGCGCCGATGGAGCCGGGCGAGCGGTGCTTGCGCTCGACACCGTGGCTGGCGCGCAGACCGTGGAAGCCGTGCCGCTTCATCGGGCCGGCGTAGCCCTTGCCCTTGGTCTTGCCGGTGACGTCGATCGTGACGCCGGCCGGGAACTCCTCGACCGTGACCTCCTGGCCGAGCGAGTATTCCCCAGCGTCCGTGGTGCGCAGCTCGACGATGTGCCGGCGCGGCGCCACGTCCGCCTTCGCGTAGTGCCCGCTGATCGGCTTCTTGACCTTGCGCGGGTCGATGATGCCGTAGGCCAGCTGGACCGCGGAGTAACCGTCCTTCTCGGCGCTACGAACCTGGCTGATGACGCACGGGCCGGCCTCGACCACGGTCACGGGAACAACGCGGTTGTTGTCCCAGACCTGGGTCATGCCGAGCTTGGCGCCCAGGATCCCCTTGACTTGCCTGTCCATTTGTCCGGTCCCTACAGCTTGATCTCGATGTCGACGCCAGCCGGCAGGTCGAGGCGCATGAGCGAGTCGACCGTCTTCGGGGTCGGGTCGATGATGTCGATCAGCCGCTTGTGCGTGCGCATCTCGAAGTGCTCGCGCGAGTCCTTGTACTTGTGCGGCGAGCGGATAACGCAGAAACGGTTGATCTCCGTGGGCAGCGGCACCGGGCCCGCGACCTGCGCCCCGGTACGCGTCACCGTCTCGACGATCTTCCGAGCCGAGGAGTCGACGACCTCGTGGTCATAGGCCTTGAGCCGGATGCGGATCTTCTGTCCCGCCATGGTGGCTTCTGTTCCTTCTCTCGATGCCGCTGTGTTGCGGGCGCCTGTACCGGCTGGCACAGGCCCACTTCGCCGACCCCCGCGGTCGGGCGTGTCGCGCCCTCGGGCCGGGCTCCGCCCCGGGACTCCGGAGCGGTCCTGACCGCGCGGTGGGTCAAGGCGCCGATCGCATTACCGCGACCTGAACGCCGTGCGAGGGTGGTTGGCGACTGGGCCGCCAACCACCCCACGCTCGACTGTGCCGCCACCCGGAGGTTCAGCGAAAGCCGAACACAGGCGACGAACTGTCGTTACGCAACCTGACTAGTATGCCGCACGACCGGCGGCGGGTCTAATCGGGGTTACCTAGCTCACTTCATGATCTTGGTGACGAACCCGGCGCCGACGGTGCGGCCACCCTCGCGGATCGCGAACTTGAGGTTCTCCTCCATGGCGATGGGCTGGATCAGCTTCACCGACATGGTGGTGTTGTCACCCGGCATGACCATCTCGGTGCCCTCGGGGAGGGTGACGACACCGGTGACGTCCGTGGTCCGGAAGTAGAACTGTGGACGGTAGTTCTGGAAGAACGGGGTGTGCCGGCCGCCCTCCTCCTTGGAGAGGATGTAGACCGTCGCCTCGAACTCCGTGTGCGGGGTCGTGGTGCCCGGCTTGACGACCACCATGCCGCGCTCGACGTCCTCGCGCTTGATGCCACGCAGCAGCAGACCGACGTTCTCACCCGCGCGGGCCTCGTCGAGCAGCTTGCGGAACATCTCGATACCGGTGCAGACCGTCTTCTGCGACTTCTCGCGGATACCGACGATCTCCACCTCCTCGTTCGGCTTGAGGATGCCGCGCTCGGCGCGACCGGTGACGACGGTGCCACGACCGGTGATCGTGAAGACGTCCTCGATCGGCATGAGGAACGGCTTCTCGGTCTCGCGCTCCGGCTGCGGGATCGCGGTGTCGACCGCGGTCATCAGGTCCAGCAGCTTGCCGGTCCACTCGGGGTCACCCTCGAGGGCCTTCAGCGCCGAAACCCGAACGACCGGCAGGTCGTCACCCGGGTACTCCTGCGAGGAGAGCAGCTCGCGCACCTCGAGCTCGACGAGCTCCAGGAGCTCCTCGTCGTCGACCATGTCGCTCTTGTTGAGCGCCACGACGATGTACGGCACGCCAACCTGGCGGGCCAGCAGCACGTGCTCGCGGGTCTGCGGCATCGGGCCGTCGGTCGCCGCGACCACCAGGATCGCGCCGTCCATCTGCGCGGCACCGGTGATCATGTTCTTGATGTAGTCCGCGTGGCCGGGGCAGTCGACGTGCGCGTAGTGCCGCGCCTCGGTCTGGTACTCGACGTGCGCGATCGAGATCGTGATGCCGCGGGCCTTCTCCTCCGGCGCCTTGTCGATCTCGTCGAACGGCGTGTACGGGTTCAGGTCCGGGTACTGGTCGTGCAGGACCTTGGTGATGGCCGCCGTCAGCGTCGTCTTACCGTGGTCGATGTGACCAATGGTGCCGATGTTGACGTGCGGCTTAGTCCGCTCGAACTTAGCCTTCGCCACTGGTGTCCTCCTGTGGACTTCTTGGTTCGTACGCCCGGCGCGCCGGTCGGCGCTTAGGACTCTGTCGACAGCCTTTCCGGCCTGAACGGCCGGAGAGCTTTTGTGGGTTCTGCGGCGATGAAGCCTACAGGCCCGGTCTCACACAACCCGATCGTGGTGGCCGCGGGCGGGAGAACCCTCCCGCGACCAACCACGAATCACCTGCTCAGCGACGTTACTCGCCCGTTGCCTTAGCGATGATCTCCTTCGCCACGCTCTGCGGAACCTCGGCGTAGGAGTCGAACTGCATGCTGTAGCTAGCCCGGCCCTGGGTCTTCGACCGCAGGTCGCCGACGTAGCCGAACATCTCCGACAACGGCACCAGAGCCCGGACGATGCGGGCGCCGCTGCGCTCCTCCATCGCCTGGATGATGCCGCGGCGGGAGTTGAGGTCGCCGATGACGTCACCCATGTTCTCCTCAGGAGTGGTGACTTCAACGGCCATCATCGGCTCGAGCAGTGCGGGGTCGGCCTTGCGGGCCGCCTCCTTCATCACCATCGAACCGGCGATCTTGAATGCCATTTCCGAGGAGTCAACCTCGTGGTACTGGCCGTCCAGCAGCGTCAGCTTCACACCGACGAGCGGGAAGCCCGCCAGGATGCCGTACTGCATGGCGTCCTGGGCACCGGCGTCCACCGACGGGATGAACTCCCGCGGGATGCGGCCACCGGTGACGGCGTTGGCGAACTCGTAGGTCGGCGAGTCGTTGTCCAGCGGAAGCGGCTCGACGCTCACGATGACGCGGGCGTACTGACCCGAACCACCGGTTTGCTTCTTGTGGGTGTACTCGATCTTGTCCACCTTGCGGCGGATCGTCTCGCGGTACGCCACCTGCGGCTTACCGATGTTCGCCTCGACGTTGAACTCGCGGCGCATCCGGTCGACCAGGATGTCCAGGTGCAGCTCGCCCATGCCGGCGATGACCGTCTGACCGGTCTCCTCGTCCAGCTTGACGCGGAAGGTCGGGTCCTCCTCGGCCAGCCGCTGGATGGCGGTGCTGAGCTTCTCCTGGTCGGCCTTGGTCTTCGGCTCGATGGCGACCTCGATGACCGGCTCCGGGAAGGTCATCGACTCCAGGATGACCGGGTTCGCCGGGTCGCACAGCGTGTCACCGGTGGTGGTCTGCTTGAGGCCCTGCACCGCGATGATGTCGCCAGCCTGGGCCGAGCTGCGCTCTTCCCGCTTGTTGGCGTGCATCTGGTAGATCTTGCCGATCCGCTCCTTGCGGTCCTTGGTGGAGTTGACCACCTGGGTGCCGGTCTCGACCACGCCGGAGTAGACCCGGACGTAGGTCAGCTTGCCAAGGTGCTTATCGGTCTGGATCTTGAACGCCAGGCCGGAGAAGGGCTCAGCCTTGGACGGCTTCCGCAGCAGCGGGGTCTCGCCGTCGGTGGCCGTGCCCTCGATCGCCGGAACGTCCAGCGGCGACGGCAGGAAGTCGACCACGGCGTCGAGCATGGGCTGGACGCCCTTGTTCTTGAACGCCGAGCCGCACAGCACCGGGTTGGCCTTGCCGGCGATGGTGGCACGCCGGATGGCGGCCTTGATCTCCTCGACGGAGACCTCTTCGCCTTCCAGGTACTTCTCCATCACCGAGTCGTCGACGTCGGCCAGGGTCTCCATCAGCTTCTCGCGCCACTCGGCCGCGGAGTCGGCCAGCTCGGCCGGGATCTCCTCGATCGCGTAGTCCTCACCCTTCTGGGTCTCCCCGCGCCAGGTGAGGGCGCGCATGCCGATCAGGTCCACGACGCCGATGTGGTCGCCCTCGAGCCCGATCGGGATCTGGAGCACCAGCGGGGTGGCGTTCAGCCGGTCGATCATCATCTGCACGCAGCGGAAGAAGTCGGCACCGGTCCGGTCGAGCTTGTTGACGAAGCACATACGCGGGACGTTGTACTTGTCGGCCTGCCGCCAGACGTTCTCCGTCTGCGGCTCCACGCCGGCGACACCGTCGTAGACCGCGACCGCACCATCCAGCACCCGCAGCGACCGCTCGACCTCGACCGTGAAGTCGACGTGGCCAGGCGTGTCGATGATCTGGATCGTGTGGCCCTTCCACTCACACTTGGTAGCAGCGGAGGTGATGGTGATACCACGCTCCTGCTCCTGCTCCATCCAGTCCATGACGGCAGCGCCCTCGTGGACCTCACCGATCTTGTACGTGATGCCGGTGTAGAACAGGATCCGCTCGGTGGTCGTGGTCTTACCGGCATCGATGTGCGCCATGATGCCGATGTTGCGTACGTTGGCGAGCGCGTCTGCGGCGGCCACTTCAATCCCTACTTATCGTCGTCTCGACTCAACTGGTGGCGGTTCCGGCGCCCGAGGGGCGCCGGAACCAGGGTGTTACCAGCGGTAGTGCGCGAAGGCCTTGTTGGACTCGGCCATCTTGTGCGTGTCCTCGCGCCGCTTGACGGCGGCACCGAGGCCGTTGCTCGCGTCCAGCAGCTCGTTCATGAGCCGCTCGACCATGGTCTTCTCGCGGCGGGCGCGGGAGTAGGTGACCAGCCAGCGCAGGCCCAGCGTGGTCGCCCGGGCGGGGCGGACCTCGACCGGAACCTGGTAGGTGGCGCCACCGACACGACGGCTGCGCACCTCGAGGGTCGGCTTGACGTTGTCCATCGCCCGCTTGAGGGTGACGACCGGGTCGGTGCCCGACTTCTCGCGGCAGCCCTCGAGGGCCGCGTACACGATAGTTTCGGCGAGCTGACGCTTGCCGCGGAGCAGGATCTTGTTCACCAGCTGGGTGACCAGCGGCGAGTTGTACACCGGGTCAGCGACCAGCGGCCGCCGCGGAGCGGGTCCCTTACGCGGCATGTCAGCTCTTCTCCTTCTTCGCGCCGTAACGGCTGCGCGCCTGCTTGCGGTTACGGACACCCTGGGTGTCCAGCGAGCCGCGGACGATCTTGTAACGCACGCCGGGGAGGTCCTTCACCCGGCCGCCGCGCACGAGCACGATCGAGTGCTCCTGGAGGTTGTGACCGACACCGGGGATGTAGGCGGTCACCTCGATCTGGCTGCTGAGCTTCACACGAGCGACCTTGCGCAGCGCCGAGTTCGGCTTCTTCGGGGTGGTGGTGTACACGCGGGTGCACACGCCGCGCCGCTGAGGGGAACCCTTCAACGCCGGGGTCTTGGTCTTGCTCGTCTTAGCCTGGCGGCCCTTTCGGACCAGCTGCTGGATCGTGGGCACCGGGTTTCTCCGCTCCCTTCGGCCGCGTTGTCGCGGCCGCGCCGTCTGCTCGTTAGCCGGCCTGATGACCGGCTCTCCTACATTCCGACCAGGGCCGCCTTGCGGAGGTCCCGGCACCCGCGGTCGGGCGTGTCGCCCAACTCACGGTCCCGGTGCGGACGCTTTCGCGGACCTACCGGGGTTCTGTCACCGGCACGCGGGTCGCCCCGCGCCGGGTCTTTGGCTTGTCGTGCCCGCCGTTCCGGTCACCGGAACCAGCGCACGCACGAGTTGCCCGGGCACGCCCGGGCACAAGGGGAAAGAGTACCTACCACAGCCGCCCAGGTCAAAACGGATTGGCCCGGCGGCCGTCTCACAACCGCCAGTCAGATCCCGCCCTGCCCCGTCGCCCGCGATGGGCACCTACGGATACAAGTGTACCGGCTTCCCCACCGAGCCACCCGTCGCCCCCACAGCGGGCACCGCCGACCCGATCGGGGACCTGCGACAACCGGGCCGGACGGCGATCCGACGGGTGACCAGCCTCACGTCAGGGAGATCGCCAGGGACAGGCCCAGGGCCAACAGGCTGAGCCCGGCTCCCGCCGCTCCACAGCTGAGACCCGCCACCGCCAACCCCCGACCCGTGAACCGGACCGCGGGCGGCCCCGCCGGCCGGCGGATCTGCCGCTGGCCGAGCAGGCCGGCCACGACCGCGGCCACCCCGGCCAGCACGCCCAGCACCGCGAAAGCCCCGGAAGCCCAGACCCCACCCTCGTTCGCGAAGGCCACCCCGAAGCAGATCACCAGCAACGACACCAGGATCGACGCGATGCCGGCCACCAACGCCCCGACGGCCAGGCCCGAGGTGACCGGAGCCACGTCCAGGTACACGACGCCGTACGGCGTGCCGGGCACCGCCTCCACCCGCTTCGGTGGGCGACGCTGCTCGTCGGTCGGCGGCGGCACCCGGGTGCCCAACCGGGGGCGTGCCCCGGCTGCCCCCACCCCGGCGGGGGCCCGTACCCGGACGGCGGCTGCCCCCAGCCGGGCGGCGGGGTCGGCGCACCGGACACCGCGTACGGCTGAGCGGAGCCTGGCGCGGCAGCCGCGCCCCAGCCGGTCGGCGTCGCGCCCCAGCCGGGCGCCGGCGTACCCCAACCAGGTGCCGGCGCGGAGGGCGGCGGCGCGGAG
>NZ_JAEVHM010000410.1 GCF_016802865.1 Micromonospora parastrephiae
GGTGGTGCTGCAACGGCCGTTCCGGGGGCGGGCCATCCTGCGGGCGCTGTTCCTCACCCCGTACGCCCTGCCGGTCTACACCGCCGTGATCACCTGGAGGGTCTTGTCGATCGCGGCGCGTAGGTTGTCGGCGTCGGGTTCGACAGTCGGGGCGAAGCGGGCGGCGACCGTGCCGTCCGGGGCCACCAGGAACTTCTCGAAGTTCCACCGGACGTCCCCGGTGTGCCCGTCCGCGTCCGGGGTGTCCACGAGTGCGGCGTAGAGCGGATGCCGGTCGGGGCCGTTGACGTCGACCTTCTCGGTCAGCGGGAAGGTCACCCCGTAGTTGACCTGGCAGAATTCGCTGATCTCGGCGGCGCCGCCCGGCTCCTGCCCGGCGAACTGGTTGCACGGCACGCCGAGCACCACCAGGCCGCGCTCGGCGTAGGAGTCCGCGAGCGCCTGGAGGCCGGCGTACTGGGGGGTCAGGCCGCAGCGGGAGGCCACGTTGACGACCAGGAGGGCCTTGCCGCGGTAGCGGGCCAGGTCCGCGGGGCCGCCGTTGAGGGCGCCGATCGGGATGTCGAAGACGGTCATGGCCCGAGGCTACGCGCCGGGCGGTGAGCCGCCGGGTAGGGGCGCGGCGGGTGCACTCCATGCACCAGGAGAAATCGAAACATGCACATCTTGACGAAGTGATGACGCCGTGAGTACCGTCTCACCATCTCTTTTGGAAAGTTTCCTAACAGTTCAGGAGACGCCTCATGAAAAGATCGCTCCGCCGGGCCCTCTGGGCCGGTGCCGTGGTCGCCGTGACCGTCGCGATGGTGCCGGTGACCACCGCGTTCGGCGCCGGCACGGTCACCACCACGTTCACCAAGGCGCAGGACTGGGGGACCGGTCACGAGACGAGGGTGACCGTCACCAACGGGTCCAGCGCCACGGTCAGCACCTGGCGCATCGAGTTCGACCTGCCGTCGGGCACCACCATCAGCAGTTCCTGGGACGCCGACGTGACCAGCAGCGGCAACCACTACGTCGCCGTGAAGAAGAGCTGGGGCGGCGCGCTCGCCCCCGGCGCCTCGTTCAGCTGGGGCTACAACGGCACCGGCGCCTACAAGGCGCCGCTGAACTGCACCGTCAACGGCGCGGCGTGCGGCGGCGGCACCCCTCCGCCCACCACTCCGCCGCCGACCACGACCCCGCC
>NZ_JAEVHM010000411.1 GCF_016802865.1 Micromonospora parastrephiae
CTTGGGCTCAAGTGGTTGTTGCAACGGGGTGGATTCTCGTCAGGATGAGGAGTCATGCCGGGGCAGAGGTTGTCGTCCGCGGAGCGGGCGCAGATTGAGGTGTTGTTTGGTCAGGGGTTGAACTGCTCGCAGATCGCGGGGGTGATCGGGCGGGATCGGTCGACGGTGTGGCGGGAGTTGTCGCGTAATCATTGCGGGACGGGGGGTCGGGTGCCGACGGGTCAGCGGCATCCGCATGGTGCGGATCCGGGGTATGTGGCGGGGGTGGGCTATCCGAAGGGGTGGGGTGGGGTGTATCGGTGGAAGTACTGTCACCGCAACGCTCAGGGCAAGGCGGATGTGCGGGCGCGGCGTCCTCGTGAGGGGAAGTTGCGTCCGAGGTGGGGGCGGGCGTGGCCGCCGTTGTGGCAGTTGGTCAAGGACCGCCTGACGCAGCGGCACTCGCCGGCGCAGATCGCCCGGTCGTTGCGGCGGGAGTTCCCCGACAGGCCGGAGATGTGGGTGTCACACGAGACGATTTACCAGGCGATCTACTTCCAGGCCCGGGGTGGGATGCGCCAGGAGTTAGCCCGGCAGGTCGCGTTGCGCTCTGGTCGGGCGCAGCGTCGGGCGCAGTCGCGTCAGGCCAGCGCGGCCCGAGGACGGCCGTGGGTGCGTGACTTTCACATCTCGAGTCGCCCGGCGGAGGTCGCTGACCGGGCTGTGCCGGGGCACTGGGAAGGTGACCTGGTCATCGGCGCCCGAGGTTCTAGCGCGATCATCACCCTGGTCGAGCGCGCCACCCGTTACGTGATGCTTGGCGCTCTGCCCGAATCGCGGGTCAGTGAGCAGGTCATCGACGTGCTCACCGGCCTGATGCGCCGCCTACCGGCCGAGCTACGCAAGACCCTCACCTGGGACCAGGGCATCGAAATGATCTACCACCCCGTCTTCACCCTGGCCACCGACTGCAAGGTCTACTTCTGCGACCCCCACAGCCCTTGGCAACGCGGCAGCAACGAGAACACCAACGGTCTCCTACGCCAGTACTTCCCCCGCTCCAGCACCGACTTCCGCACCTGGACCCAGGACGACCTTGACGCGGTCGCCCGAGAACTCAACGGACGACCACGCCAAACCCTCGACTGGCACAATCCAGCCGAGGTACTCAACAAACACCTAGTTGCAACAACCGCTTGAAACC
>NZ_JAEVHM010000412.1 GCF_016802865.1 Micromonospora parastrephiae
CCGGCTCGGCTCGGCCCGGCTCGGCTCGGCCGGCCCGGCCCGGCTCGCGCGGCGCGGCGGGCGGTGATCATCTCGCCTTCGTGGAAGGCGGGGTGTCCGGGGCGGCCGGATGGGCCGGTTTCCAGGAACCCGAGTGGATCAACCTGGGGCGGACGGTCAGAGGACGTGCAGGGCGGTGCAGAGCCAGCGGCCCCGGCGGTGTTCCAGGCGGAGCGCCATCGCCCAGCTCCGTCCGCCGTCGCCGGTGAGCACGGCCGCGGCCTCCACCGCAGCCTCCCCGAGCTCACAGACCCGCAGGCGGAGCAGTCGGGCCAGCGGCCTGGGGGCGCGACGGCGGGGCGCCCCGGACCGTCCGGACGCCCGCGCCAGCTCGATCAGCAGTTCGCCGGAGCGGGCCGGATCGAGCAGTGGCCGCACCTGCGCCGGCGAGCGGTAGCCGTTGACCGCCTCCAGGCAGGTGTTGACGAAGCGGTGTGCCGCCCTGGTCGCCTCGGAGGTGGTGGTGGACGGCAGCGGCGCACCTGGACGGCTGGCGGGCCTGCTGGGCACCGGGCGGAGGGCGCGGCGACGCTCCGGTGGCCGGGCCTGTTCCTGGCGGGACGCGGCGAACAGGTCGAGGGCGAGCTGGCCGTGGGTCGGCACCGGCCAGTACGGCTCCTCCGCCTCGTCGGCGTACGGGGGGTCGATGGGTGGGGCGGGGCGTAGCCGTACGGGTGGTAGGGACGGACGCTCACTCATCGCAGCCCTCTCGATCTTGCGTTTGCCTTCGTTCGCCTCCGACAGCATCGATTCTGGGCGATCGAGCGGCCCCGGTCAATGGCGCGGGGGAGAGGACGGTCCGTCGTGCGGCGTGATCCACTCCATGTCGGCGAAGTCGGGGTAACCGGGCGGCCCGGATACCGCGACATCGGCGAAACGGAGTCGATCACGGGCAGCCGGGCCGGCTGGGCGACACTGGGTGGAGAAAGATATTTTGGTATGCATTGTGGGTGGCGAACGGAGCCGCCGCCTGGACCAGGGTCTGCTGCCACTGACGGGCCTGTTCAGCGCTCGCCGGTCGAGACGCTGACGGGTCGCCTGGATGGCGGTGAGGATGGGTTGTATCTGCTCCCGCAGGCGACGGGCTGTCGCCGTCAGCTCGACGATCTGCTGGCTGTCGCGTTGCGCGTCGGC
>NZ_JAEVHM010000413.1 GCF_016802865.1 Micromonospora parastrephiae
CCCGCCGGCCCCTCGCCGGCCACGGCCGCGGACCAGCCGGGTTCGCCGGAGCCGCGCAGCGACGGCGCGGAACGGCCCGTCCCGCCGACCGCCGCGGTGTCCCGGGCCGGGTCGGTGATCCGTTGCCGGTTCGCCCGGCCGGGGGCGGTGAGCAGCAGCAGGGCCTTGGCCACCGCGCTGGTCAGATCGTGGTCGGCGTTCTGGATCAGGCCCCGGGCGCCGGCGCTGATGGTGGCCGCCGCGGCCTCGGACTCCTCGGCGCCGAGCAGCACCACCGCGGCCTGCGGCGCGCGGGCCAGCACCCGGCGTACGAAGCCAGCGCTGTCCGGCCGGGTGAGGGCCGTGTCGGCCAGCACCACGTCGGCCGGCCGCTCGGCCAGCCGCAGCATCACCTCAGGATCGGAGACGGCGGTACGAACGATCGCGGACAAACCCAGCCGCGCGGCAGCAGAAGTCAGATGCTGGGCCGCGAGTGGTGTCCGAACGCACACAAGAACGGTACGCACTGTGGTCTCCTCTCCGCCCACGAGCAGACCATGACGGGGTCAGCTGGGGAGGGGGTTCCCGGCAATCCTTCGAACTTTTCCGACAGATAGGGCAAAAGCCGCAATATTCAGGGCGTTCTCGATCACACACGTGTGAGTCGGCGATGGTCCGGGTACCGGGGGGTCCAGGCCGGGAACGGTGCGCCTGCGCGGCCCGCCGCCCGGAAGCCGGCCATAAGGATCTCGCGGTGCCGCGCGGGAGGAGGGGTGCTGATGTCGAACGTACGTAGACTGCCCGGACCCATCGTCGATCTCTGGGACTGGCAGCGGCTCGGTGCCTGCCGAGGGCGCGACAGCGCCCAGTTCTTCCACCCGGACGGTGAGCGGGGCTCCTCCCGACTGCGTCGGGAATCCTCCGCCAAGGCCGTCTGCCGCGCCTGCCCCGTCCGCGCCGAGTGCGCCGCGCACGCGCTGTCGGTCCGTGAGCCGTACGGCGTCTGGGGTGGCTTCAGCGAGTCGGAGCGGCTGCGCCTGCTCGCCGTCGGCTGGGAGGACCTGGCGGACCGCCGCCACGCCCGCGTCGACGTGGCCCGCCTGGAGGCCCGGCTGGGCCGCCCCGCACAAGTCCACCCCTCCCCGCCCAGCGCAACGTCGCCTGACCCGACCACTCCCCCA
>NZ_JAEVHM010000414.1 GCF_016802865.1 Micromonospora parastrephiae
GGCGCTGGCGCTGGCGTTCGCGGCGGCGGAGCTGACCCGCGCCGGTGACCCGGCGGCCGCCCCGGGCGCCCCCGCGCCGAGCTGCGCACCTTCGCACTGCGCAACGACGCCCCCCGGCCTGCTGGCTCTCGCGGGACGGCCGATCAGCCCGACCGGGCCGGCCGTGGCCTGCTGAGGCGGGTCAGGCGGCCACCAGTTTGAGCTTCTGGGCGTAGACGTCGACGTACTCGCGGCCGGAGAGTTCCATCAACTCGTACATGATCTCGTCGGTGACCGCCCGCTCGACGAACCGGTCGCCGGCCATCCCGGCGTAGCGGGTGAAGTCCAGCGGGGCACCGAAGCGGATCCGCACCCGGTCGATCCTGGGGATCAGCTTGCCGGGCGGCTGGATCTCGTCGGCGTTGAGCATCGCCACCGGCACCACCACCGCGCCGCTCTCCAGGGCGAGCCGGGCCACCCCGGTCTTGCCCCGGTAGAGCCGCCCGTCCGGGGAGCGGGTGCCCTCTGGGTAGATGCCGGCCACTCCCCCGGCGCGCAACACCTGCAACTGGGTGTCCAGCGCCGCGCGAGCGGCCTGGCCGCCGGAGCGGTCCACCGGGATGGTGCCGGTGCCGACGAAGAACATCTTGGTCAGCCAGCCCTTGATGCCCTTGCCGGTGAAGTACTCGGCCTTGGCCACGAAGGTGACCTTCCGCGGGATGATCAGCGGCGTGAAGATCGAGTCGGAGAAGGAGAGGTGGTTGCTGGCCAGGATCACCGGACCGGTCGCCGGCACGTGGTGCAGGCCCTCCACCTGTGGGCGGAAGATCAGCTTGAGCAGCGGACCGAGGATGACGTACTTCAGCAGCCAGTAGAGCACCGGCGTCCTTTCCGTGGTGGGCCCGCGACAGCGCACCGCGCCCTCGCGCCGCCGTCGTCGTCGAGCCTACGAAGCGTGCGCTCTCCCCACAACGGACGGAACCCGGTTCCTGGCACGTATCGATCGTTGGCAGCTCAGCGGGGCGATGCTCGGAGGGTCGAGTCGCCCCGGCTGCCGACGATCATCGAGATCGCACGTGTCGCGCAAGAACGGACAAAGGAGCACTGCCCCGACCTGCGGCAGCAGCCGTGACTTTGCAAGACGCGA
>NZ_JAEVHM010000415.1 GCF_016802865.1 Micromonospora parastrephiae
GCCCGGGCCGCGGTCAGCCGGCGCAGTTGGGCAGCCGTGGGCCGACGAGCTGATCGGGCCACTACCACGCCGGTACGAGCCTCGGCCGCCCACCGTCGGCCTGCCGGCCGCGTCGTGACCGGGACGGCCTCCGGGCTGCGGATCGTGCGGCTCGCCAACTTCGTGACCGCCCGCTCGGGTGGGCTGCGGACCGCGTTGCGGCACCTCGGCGAGGGCTACCGGGCAGCCGGGCACCATCCGGTGCTGGTGGTGCCGGGCGAGCGGGCCGCCGACGAGTCGTACCCGTGGGGGCGGGTGGTCACCCTGCCCGGGCCGGAGCTGCCGGGCAGCGGCGGCTACCGGCTGCTGGCCGGCCGGCGGCGGTTGGCCCGGCTGCTCGCCGACCTGACCCCGGACCGGCTGGAGGTCTCCGACCGGTCGTCGCTGCGCTGGACGGGGAGGTGGGCGCGGGCGTACGGGGTGCCGTCGGTGATGGTGTCGCACGAGTCGCTGACCGGGCTGCTCGGCCAGTGGGGCGTGCCGGACGCGCTGCGCCGGCCGACCGCCGACCGGCTCAACCGGGTGACCAGCCGGGCGTACGACCGGATCGTGTGCACCACCCGATGGGCGGCCGAGGAGTTCGAGCGGATCGGCGCCGGCAACGTGGACCTGGTGCCGCTCGGAGTGGACCTGGACACCTTCCGCCCGGACCGGGCCGACCCGCGGCTGCGTGAGCGCTACGCCGATCCCACCGAGCTGCTGCTGGTGCACTGTGCCCGGCTGTCCCCGGAGAAGCGGCCGGAGCTGGCCGTGCAGGCCCTCGCCGAGTTGCGCCGGGCGGGCGTACCGGCGGTGTTGGTGATGGCCGGGGACGGCCCGCTGCGTGCCGCGCTGGCCCGGCGCACCGCGGGCCTGCCGGTCACGTTCACCGGCTTCCTGCCCGACCGCGCGGCGGTGGCCGCGCTCCTCGCGAGCGCGGACGTGGTGCTCGCGCCCGGCCCGGTGGAGACCTTCGGCCTGGCCGGACTTGAGGCGCTGGCCTGCGGCACACCGGTCGTGGTCAACGCGGCCAGCGCCCTGCCCGAGGTGGTCGGCGCCGCCGGCGTCGCCGCGTACGGCTCGGGG
>NZ_JAEVHM010000416.1 GCF_016802865.1 Micromonospora parastrephiae
CCGACCCCGCCCGCCCGCCGGCGGCGGACGGCGCTGATGCTGCTCGGCCTGACCGCGGTGACGTCCGCCACGGCGCTGGTGATCGGGCTGCTGAGCTGGGCTCCCGATCCGCCCGAGCCGGCCCGGCCACTCACCGTCGCGGAGGGCGAACGGCTGGCCGCGATGCGGGTCACCAACCTTCGGGACCTACGCGCCGGGGTTCGCGTCACGGCCGGCACCGGCGCCGCGCGACCGAGCTGGTGGGCTGGGTGGACTGGTCACGGTCGCTGCTCTACCTGGACGTGGGCGGGCCGGGCGCGGGCGCCGAGCGAGGTCTGTTGCAGAGCGTCGGCCCGGCACTGGTGATCCGGCCGGACCCGGCGGCGGTGCCCACTCCCGCTCCGCCTCCCCTGGTGCCTCCGGTCGACCGTTGGCGGCTGCACCGCCTGACGCCCGGCACGGGCCTGGCACCGGTGCTCGACCTGCTCCTCGGCCTCTCCGCCGACCGCCCCGACCCGCCCCCGGCGCTGGGCCGCTGGGTCGCCCGGGACACCGTCGCGGCCGGCCCGGTGGACGTCCTCGCGGCACCGCTGCCGCCGCGATCCCTCCTCCCGCCGCGACACCTCCCCCCGCCGCGACACCGAACAGCCCGGCGACGCCGGGCGACGGGCAGCCCCGCTACTGGCTCGACCAGAACGCCCGGCTGCACAAGCTGGTCACCCACCTGCCCGGAGTCGGCCCGGTCACGGTGACCCTCGACCGGGCGGACCGGCCGACGCTGCGCCCGGTGGACGCGCTCGGCGGCGCCCCGGGCTGCCCCGCGCACTCACCGACGCCGAGCGGCGCCGACTGGACCGGTTACCCGCCCGGCTACGGGCCCAGGGTGGTGGCGCCACGCTGACCCTGACCGCGCCGGTGGGCACCGACACCAACCTGCGGGGCGCCGGCTGGTTGAGCTGGACCACCCGGACCGCCTACCTGGCGGTCGCCGACCTCGGCGTACCCGATCGCCGGACCCTGCTGTGGCGTGACGCGACGACCCTGGCCCGCGCGGACGTGCCCGCCCCGACCGGTGGCGGCGGCACGGCCGAGACGCCTGGTCGGCCGCCCATGCCACC
>NZ_JAEVHM010000417.1 GCF_016802865.1 Micromonospora parastrephiae
GTCTGGGTGGGGTGGGTGGGGTAGGGGTCAGCGGACGGTGACCGTGACGGTGTGCCAGCCTGTCGCGCCGTTTGGGGCCACGCCCTGGGTGCGCTCGGTCTGGGTCTCGCCGGTCTCGTCGGTCGCCCGGACCTGGAGCCGGTGCTGGCCCGGCGTGGCGTCCCAGCGCCACGACCACTGGACCCAGGTGTCCACGGACACCGTCGGGGCCAGTTCCGCCTCCTGCCAGGGCCCGCCGTCGACGCGTACCTCGACCCGGCGGATGCCCCGATGCTGTGCCCACGCCACCCCGGCCACGGTGACCGGGCCGGTGGTCAGCCGGTTGCGCGCCCGGGGCGCGTCGATCCGCGACTGGGTCTTGATCGGCCCCTGGGCCGACCAGCCCCGCGGCACCCAGTACGCGTCGAAGTCGGCGAACCGGGTCAGCTCCAGCTCGGTCACCCACTTGCAGGCGGACACGTAGCCGTAGAGGCCGGGCACCACCACCCGGACCGGGAATCCGTGCTCGACCGGCAGCGGCTCACCGTTCATGCCGATCGCCAGCAGGGCGTCGCGCCCGTCGCGCAGCGCGGCGGTGGGGGTGCCGCAGGTCCAGCCGTCGACCGACCGGCCGACGACCTGGTCGGCGTCGTCCTCCGGCTCGACCTCGTCGAGCAACTCCCGCAGGGGTACGCCGAGCCAGCGGGCGTTGCCGATCAGGTCCCCGCCGACCTCGTTGGAGACGCAGGCCAACGTGACGTACCGCTCCACCATCGGCCGGGCCAGCAGGTCCGCGTAGCTGTAGGTGCGTTCGGTACGGACCCGGCCGTGGATCCGCAACCGCCAGGTGTCCGGGTCCACCTGCGGCACCACCAGAGCGGTGTCGATCCGGTAGAACCCGAAGTTCGGGGTGACGTACGGCGCGAGCTGGGTCAGCGACAGGTCTGCGCCCGCCGGCACGGCCGGCGCCGGGGCGACCGGAGCGGGCAGCCGGATCGCGTCCCGGGCGGCGGACACCCCGCGCCGCC
>NZ_JAEVHM010000042.1 GCF_016802865.1 Micromonospora parastrephiae
CCGGTCCGCGTCGCCTCCATTCATCGACGCGGCTTCTCGCAACATTGTCCTCGACGGAGGCCAGTGGGGGCCGGGCGAACTCGTGCGTGGCGACGAGGGGCTCTGGCGCTGGCAACCGCAGCTGCGCTTCAGCTTCGAGACGCGCGAGCTGGACCGGTGGGCCTCCACCGGCGACCGTATGGACCTCCGGCTGCGGTGCGCGGTGCGAATGCTATGGCAGCATGCCGAGCGTGCTATCGACGGAGCAGGCCGTAAGCGTCTGCTTGCCGCCCTGGCCGCCGGTCCGCTTCCCGCGCTTACGACAGCGATGGCCCGTCGCATGGGCCTGTCCACCGACCCTGAGAGCTGGGAGCGCACCCCGGACGACGACGGCTACAACGACCGGCGCTTCGCCAACTACCGTCTTCGCTTCACCGGCGAGTCCGGACGCACCGCCCTCGGGCTCTGGGCACGGTTCCAGCTACCCGACGGCCTACAGCCCACCATCGTGGCTCTCGTCGACCTACGGATCGACATCACCGCCCTGCCAACTCCAGGCGACGCACCAACCAACGGATTCACCCGGCTGGGTCTGCAGGACCTAGAGCGCTTCTACACCGCAGCCTGGACCACAGCGCACCATCACCTCCCGCTCGCTGTGACCGCGGACCCGCAGGACCAACTCCCCGCCGGCCCAACCGTCACAGAACTCCACCTACAAGCCGAGCAGGCCAACACCCCGCCCAACAATCGCGCCCGTGACCTCCAGGAACTGATCGACCTAACCACCCTCGGCGAGCCCACCCGAAACTCGCTCCCCCGGATGTCGATCGCCGTCACTTCCGCGCCGGTACCGCCACCGCAGATCAACGATCTCATCACCGATGCCCTGCGGCGCATGGCCGAGGGCTTCGGCTTCCTGAAATGATCGAAACAGTCGTAGCCGGCTCCAGCAGGAGCGCGAACCTGCTGGTCCAGGGTCTGTGACTGCCAGGGACCGCCAGCGGGATCGGCACCGCTACACGACCAAACGTAGCGGCCGGCTGCCGTATTTATCACGGCTCCTGCCTTACCGTCTCCTGCTCAGTTTGGGTCGCGGAAGCTCAGGAGGAATGAATGCCTGTCCTCAAGGGCAGCCTCGACGGCGGGCTCGAATTGCTTACGCCGCGGCTCACCACCGTCTAGCTCAGACCCGAAGCCGACTTGCCACCACTCCACCGTCGCCGGTAGATCCCCGTCCTTCTCCGCGCCGGGGTCGGGCCGTTCTACGCGGCCGCTGGCAGTTGGCCGAGTCGAGCTGGAGAGAAAACGATCCATCTGCCAGAAGACGCGAACGTACAGGCCAAATGCCACGCCGCGACTAGGACTGCACGTGGTGCTTCCTCCACGGGTACCTCGGACGCGGAGACGGCCGATCAGGATGATCCTGATGTCGTCGAGGGATGGGTGCTCTGGTCGAGCGCCCGGCCGTGGCGATGCCACCGCTTCCGGCTCGGTCTGGGCACCAGAATAGGATGCGTCAAGTGAGTTTCGACTTCATCGAGAAGCGACCCGCGCCGGATGACCAGGTGATCTGGTATCCGTTTGCTGAAAACAACGCCTTCAGCCCGAGTTGGTGGGACTACCGGTCGCTTGACGGGGACAAGTCATACACCTTCTTGGAGGTCCGCCAGGGCGGTGCCGAGGTGGCACGGATCGAGCTTGATCCCGACGTCATGATCGATCACTACCTCAAAACCCCTGAACTGGGCAATTCAGCACTTGAGATCGAACTGATCGAGGTTGCGGAGTCGCAGCGACGTCGAGGTGTCGGCACGAAGATCATCCAGGGGTTGGTGTCCAGATACCCCGATCGGCGACTGCTTGCGTTTAGCGAGGGAGCCGAAGATTTTTGGGCGTCGCTGGGGTGGACGCGATACGACCACCCGGAGGGCCCGCAGCTCAACCGCCCCTTGTTCATACAGCCGGCCGCAGGAGTCTGAGGTACCTGTACTGGCGCCCGGCGGCGAATCAACAGCACGTGTTGTTCTGCCCCTGAACCAGCGGCCCGGACCTCGCTGCGCAGGGCCCGGGCCTGTTCTACATCCTGGCTATAGTCAGGCCTTGACGGCCGTGTCGTTGTAGGCGGCGCGGGACGCGGTGATCAGTGATGCACCGAGTTCCGCCGCCTTTCGAGGGGTGAGCCGGATCGTCGTGCGGTCCCAGCAGCCCGACAGAAACGAGGCGGCCAGGTTTTGGACCGTGCGGTGGTCCAGTCCGTCGGTCTTGGTCATGTCGACGGTGCGCTGTTGCGGGTTGTCGATGGTCAGCGTCACCGATGGCGGCTCGTCGCCGTACCCGTCGGGCGAGTTGAACGCCTCAAGGTCGACCGTGGCCAGTTTGGGTTCGTTGGCGTCGTCGCTGTGCTGGCCGTATATGGCGGCCACGTGCCGGTCGTGCAGGCGGACACCGTCTTCGGCGCGGCAGTCCCCAGCGCACCACACCGGGCACTGTGGCTCAGCTGGCCCGGCGGGCGGGAGTAGGTAGCCGGCGTGAGACCACATCGCGAAGTCCACCACCGCGTCTACCGCCCGCTCCTCGGTGCAGTTCAACCGCGCGGCCTGCTTCGCGACGCTCACGCCCTGCTGGGTGAAGTGCTCGGCGATTGCGCCGCACAGCACGCTAATTTTTTGCTCGGCTATCAGGCCCTCGTCGTGGATCACCCGGTCGACTAGGGTCCGGTCGAGACTCGGACGGTCCGGTGTCGGTGCTGAAGCAGCCAATACCGCAGCGACCCCGCTCGGTTGGCTGTTCGTATCACGCGCCGCGGCCACGACCCGGCCGACCGCCGTCCGCACCTGCTCGGCCTCGTCCAGCGTGAGGCGCAACGCCGCCGTCGCGCCCTCAATCACAAACTTCACCACCGGCTCGACCGCGTCGGCGTGCTGCTCCAGGTCGACCTCCAGCCGCTGCGGCCGGTACGCCTGGTCGTTGCACGACTCGCCGGCAGTACTCACCGGGTTGTGCAGCGACAACAGCACCGGCGGCGAGTCGTCCGACCAGTGGAACCGATCATCGAGGTCGTCGCCGTCCGAATGGGGCGCGATGCACCAGGACGGACACGCGCGTTTCAGCCAGTACGGCCGGTGCGTCTGGCTGGCCAACGTGACCGCCTTCCTGAGGGATGTGGCGAGGTAGCCGGCGTCGGCCAGGCTCAGCGGATCCCGGGCCGACACGAACACCGCTGTGGGCATGCTCTCTTCGGGCTGGTCACGGTGTTCGAGTGAGAAGATCTCCACCGCTATCCCGCGGACCTCGCCTTCGTGGGTTGTCATCACCGTTTGGGAGTGCCGTCGGGCCCGGTAGCCCGTCCTACCCGACGCCTCCCCGGCGTGGACCTTGACGCACCATGGCGGGCACCCGTCGAGGCGTGCCCCCGTGTCCGGGCTCGGGATCTGATTCAACATTTCAACCATCTCGAAATGTTGACGCGCGTTTTGCGCCGCGAGGCGGACACCATGTCCCTCAAACGTACGCCGGCCTTTGTTCGCGGATGCAGCCCGATGGTCCCGGACCGCCAATGGGCTGAGGCCACTCTGAGCGGAGTGGGTTAGGAGTTGCTGGGACTGCGATAGCAGCTGCCGCCGTAGGTTTGGAGAGCGCGGGCAACAAGGTGGCGGCGGGCATGGAGGACGTTGAGCGGGCAGATGGCGACGGCCTTCAGCTTCGGCAGGAAGCGCGGCCCCCCGCCGAGGCTGACGGACTCCGGGAACAGCTCAGGGTTGGTGCACCATCCCACGAGGTGGCGGGTGCCTCCCTCAAGGCGCATCATCTCGACGCGATTTAGGACCTGCCAGGGGAACCAGTAGGGCCCGCTGGGGCTGTAGACCTGGATTCCGTTCCTACCGATCTCCAATTTGGTGGGGTTCCTGGCCATATTGGCAAATCCGACGGTGGCAAGGACCAGGAACGCGGCGAACAGGCCTATGAGCGCCTTGGCGACGAGCGGGATGTCCGTCGTGGGGATGATGATCGCCAGCAAGATGATCAGAAGTGTATTGATGCCGACGACCGTCCAATACATACCGCTGCTCGCGGCGAAGGCCGCATATTCCCCGGGTGGGTTGCCTCGGTCGGCGCGGGAGAGTGTCCGGTCTACATCCTCGCGAGGCGGCTCGGTCAGTGGCTCGGTTGAGGTGCTCGCAGCTTGGGCTTCGGGCAGTGGTCGGTCTTCGTGACTGGTTTGGGGCGGCGTAGGGCTCCTACGCGGAGGCTGGCCGCCGTTGAGCAGCCGCCGCAGGTCCCATACGGCGAACCAGAGGAGGCCTGCGAAGGGGATGCCGAAGCAGGCGTTGCCGATCACCGCATTCGCCGCGGTGTTGGGCTCCCATTGTCCGGTCACGGTGATGGCGATGGCGGCGATTTCGCTCACTCCGAACAGAAGCGTCAGCAGCCACAGAAGGCCGCGCCCGATCCACTTCCAGGTCCGCGACCTGCGGGTCCGCTTCGCGGCGGTTTGCAGGTCGGCGATGGTGTGCAGGGCTGGCGGTAGTCCGGGCTGCGACAGTGGGGTGCGAACCCATTGGCTGAGCGTCTCTCGATCCCCAGGGACGAGCCGGCTGCGGACAGCGTCTTGCCAGGCGGCCCTTAACCCGTCAGCGAAGCCGATGACATAGGGCACTGAGGGCGTGAGCTGCGCATGAGCTACGCGAGGGGGTGCGGCGTGAGCGCCGAGGAGTTGGGCGATCGATGGTAGCCAGTCCGGCAGTGTCTCCCCGTGGACAGCTTGCCCGGAGACGATGCGGTCCCAGTGGTCCCGCCATGGCTTCAACCAGTTCGCAATCTCGAAGTTCGCGGCGACGAGGCCCTCTAGGGCGTAAAGGGGGAGTGCCACGGCCGCAGTCGTGCCCTCTGCATAGCCGCGGCGTTGCTCGGCGAGGCGCTCGTCGGTCGACGGGCTCTGGTTGGCATGCCCAGCGGCATCCGCCGCTACTGGAGGTTCGATGGGCTTCCGAGCCGCTGGTGGCACCGCGATCGCTTCCACCGTTGCCCTAGCCCGGCCTCTTGCAGGCCGAACGGCCTCAACCGGTGTCACCCGGGAACGGCTGCCGCCTACCTCCGGCTCCGGTCTGCGAGGAATTCTGCCGTTGGCGGGGTGTTGGCCGACGATTTCGACCTCCGCGACTGTGACGTGGCCGTCCTTGGCGCGGTGGCGCCCCATCACGTAGAGCGATTCATCGGTGCGGCGAATGAGCGCACCGGGAGGCCCGGAGATGCTGAAGGAGCCCAACGGCCTGTGTTCGTTCGCCTGAAGGTCGAACAGCACCAGCGACATGTCGTCCAGAAGCGTGACGACCTGCTGTTCGTTGAGAGTAGTGAGTGCGAGGACGCTTCCTGCCGGTGTCGGCAGGCGTCGTTCCACGGTGAGCTGCGATGACAGTTGGATGAGGTCGGTTCCGTCTGACACGACCAGTCTCGTGCTCGTCAGCCAGGCTGCCGCCGTCACCGCCAAGGGGAGCTCACGCCACTTCTCGTCTCCGACTTGGGTGCCCAGCCTGATAAGGCAGGCCGGCGTGACATCCGCCGATCCCCGGTCGAGACACCAGGTTGATCCGTCCGGGTTCGCCAGCAGGTGGCTGTCATCCAGTCTTGCTGCTCCACTGGACACCACGGTCAACCGGCCTCCCGCCCACCGACCAACGCCGTGTCCTCGGGTCATAAGGAGGGCACCATCCGCGGTGGCAATCGAGCCGTTGCTGCAGCCGAAGACAGGTGCGACCCATTGGGAACGCCGAGCTACCAGGTCCACCGCGAGGATGCCCTGTTCGAGGGTGATCAACGCAGAGCCATCCCGGTCGGTGCCGATCCCTGTGCGCCGCCCGTCGGTATGGCCCACGGCGCGGACGGTGGCCACTCGGAGGAGCCCGTCCATACCTGTCGCTACCGGCTCAGGCGTCACTGTCGGCGTCTCGGTCCGATGCCTCAGGAGCTCAGTGATCGGCGTATAGGCGCGGCCGTGGAAGGAAGCGGCGTCAGTAGCCAGATCGAAGAGTTCCTGCGGCGGCACGAAACCGCTAAGCATCGCCTCCCAATGGGACTGGTCCAGCAACAGCACATCCAGACGCCGCCCTTTGTCGACCTCAGCTATTGCATCGTCGGTGAAGCCTTTGATCGCCAGGAATACTCCGGTCACCCCTGCCATGCGTTGCTCGACGCGTCGTTGGAGCTTCGCGATCGGCCCGGTCCCCGTCTTGCCTCGCTCCCACTTGGCTTCCAGGATGAAGCGCCTGCCCGCGTAGCTGAAGACAACGTCCAACTCGCCGACGCTGCGCTGGTCTGACTTCGCTCGCAAGCCATAGGCCGTCAGAAGCTCGGCGATCATCCCGTTGAACCGCTGGCCACGAGCGTTTGGGGTCATCCCGGCGCCCAGTTGGCAAAGCTCGCTGTACTCGGCAACAAGCCTGCGCCATCTAATCGTGTCCTGAAGCACCATTACATGCTGTCGCATCACACTCACTGGTCAACAACCACCCGGACAAAGATCCGACCGGACAGGTCAAGTTGATGCCGAGGCCAGCCCAGGGCCGGCCAGTTGATCAGCACCATCTACTTGATCAATCGCGGAAGCGTGAACCCACCGTGCGGTCATCTGACGCACGAAGACGTGCCTGGGTCATGCCAACACCAGCCACCGAGCAGCCACGATCGCCGCAAACGCAGCCGTCACCGACCCCGCCACGCTTTCCGAGGGGTCGGGTCAGACGCACGCGGCGCCTCGACAGGGCTCGCAAGCCGCTCTGAGGGACGCCGCTAGCTGCTTCGCTCTCGGCCTTAGAAGGCCCCGAAGTGCCGGGTAGGTCAGGCTGCCAGCGCATCCGGCCCCTGGCCCTGGGACTGGTTAGCCTTACAAACCGGGCTCCCGAGCACCGTTGTGCCGCGCTCGATCGCCATCCACTGCTCAGTTAGACGGCCCGGATCACCAAGACGTCCGTGGGCGGTCGTGCCGCGCCGCTGACAGAGGCCATGTCAGAGGTCGGTCTTAGAGTGTGGCTGTGGCGGAGTCGGGGCGGAAGCGCGAGGTGACGTTGACTGAATATGACGTCGCCGGATACGAGTTCCTGATGACTGGGACCGATGCACTCATGCGGGCAACGGACCCGGTGTACAGGCGCATTCGGCGGGTGCCGTTGGACGATGTCTCGTCGGTGTCAGTGGACGTCGGTGAAGGCCGGACCGTACGGGCAGAACCGATTGACGCGTCGTCCTGGATCTCATTCGACGTCCGCGAGGCCATCGCGGGAGAACGACAACTGCTGCTGTCCGAGATGGCTTTCCTAGCGCAGAGGCAGCTCGCGACCATCATGAGTGCCTTCTACTCGCATGTCAACGAGGTAGCGGAGGCGGTCGGTAACACAGTCAGCGGGCCCATGTCGTGGGACCTGATCATCGACGCACTCGAACGGGTCGACCGAGTGTTTGGTGATGACGGGGAGCACGGCGGGATGATCGTCATGAACCCGGAGACCTACGCCAGACTCGTCCAGCAAGGACCCCCGACAGCTGCGCAGGAAGCCCGTCTAGACGACATTTTACGACGGAAGCGGGAGGAGTTTGATGCTCGACGGCGTCATCGATCAGTACCTCGCGACGGTCACTGAACGCGAGTTCGACGCTCCCCTGCTCGCGCTGCTGCAAGCCAACAGCTTCACCGACGTCCATCAGCTACACGGGGCGTTCGAGTTTGGCAAAGACTTCATCGCCAAACGCCGCGAGGACGGCGAACTGCGGCAGTACGCACTGCAGAGCAAGGCCGGTGACATCAACCTTGCCGAGTGGCGGACCATCCGGTACCAGGTCGACGAGATTCGCTCGGACGGTCTCGCGCATCCTCACTTCGACCGTAACCTGCCCCGGGCAGCGGTCCTTGTGACCACGGGGCGGCTGGTCGGCGGAGCGGCACTGCAAGCACAGGACTACAACACCCGCGTGCAGGGGCTCGGCGAGCCCGGGTTCGAGCTCTGGGATCGCGACACCCTACGTCCGATGCTCGCCGCCGCGCCCGCGTGTGGGTTGGCGGCGGGCAGCCCAGGCGACCTGCTGGAGCTCCTCGGACAGATTGACCAACATAAGATCAACTATCAGGCCGTCGAGCGGTATACCCGACGGTGGACAACCAAGCCGCTGCAACAGGTGGCGATCGAGTTCGCAGTTGTGGCCAACCGACTGCGGGACAATCGGCGCACCGACCTCGCAGCAACCGTCGCTCTCGCAGCTCTACGCGCAGCCGTCTGCCAGCCAACGGCACCTCAATCCGCAGAATTGGCCTGCTCGGCCAAACTGCTGCACGCCGCCTACGCCACCCGCCTCCTCGAGCGCTACGCAGACGCCGCCAGCAACCCTATGGACCTCCTGAAGGAGATAGCACCGGGCTTCATTCACCTCACCTATCCTGTGATCTGCCTGCGCCTGGCCGAGATCTGGGGACTCCTGGGCATCTCACCGGACGTTGACGCCGCGACAGCCGCCCGGGCACGACAAACAGTGAGGACCCTGCTGACCCACCAGCCCGGAGCGGCGCACCCCGTATCCGACAACTGGGCGGCGAGCATGATCCCGGCCGTGCTTTCCCTACGCGTAGAGGATCCGGCGACTGTCGAGACCTACCTGCGTGCCGCAACTGGCTGGGTCGCCGACGCCTACGACACCGGCCTCGGCCTCGCCCCCGTCGGTGCCAGCCCGACTGAGGAGGCGACGCACTTCCTCGGGCCGGAACTCGAGCACATCGAAATCGCCACGCCCAGCACCTCGTATGCTGCGACGGTCCTGCTCGACCTGGCGGTGGCGGCGAACCTACCCGAGACCTACGAGTTCATCTTGAACGAACTCCTCGCCGCCGGCGCGAAGCCAACCCTCACCGTCGCCGACGAGACACGCGCACTTTGGGGCGCCGCCCGGAACGGGCTCGCACTGATCCCGGTCGTCAGATACACCGAATCGTGGACCGACAGCAACTGTCAAGCCAGCCATCACCTTGCTGATGACGCCTCCGGTATTGCGGCCTGGGACGCCATCGCCCTGTCAACACTGCCGCGCAACCGGCACCCCTGGTGGGCGCTTCAGCGCCTAATGACTCAAGCCGGAGCAGCGCGCCACCAATCGTCCTGATCGATCAAACGGCGTCATCGAGTTCAGAGGATCGGAAGCTAGCTCCGACGTGGCGCGACCACCGCAATAATTACCGCCGCCACACCAGCCGCAACCAACGCCATCGTAACAAGCGCTCTGCCCTTTTCTAGCGGCCCATCGCTGTTGACAATCCCTACAATCTCTTGTATCGCGGTTCCCAGCAACGCGCCGCCGATTATATTGAGGACCGCTTTCCAGGGAGGAGAGGCCGCGTGGCGGAGCCTACTTGTTGCACGTCGCACATGGTCCGCGGAAACTGAGTCAAGACGGTCCCCTTTAGCAAGAGAGATCGACTCTTCGCCCAATTGACGGAAGTAGAGCGTCTGACACTCGGCCAAAGCCACGGCAGCAGGTTCCGAGAAGCCATCCATTTCGAAATCCTGCAATCTCCTTTCCAGCGCCTTGGTAACTCGGTTAAACTCTGCTCGATCGACGATCCGGTTCAGCTTGCTCGCGTCAATTCTCAAATACTCCCGCTGCTGCGCGAGCCGTCGCGAACCGCTATTACCCGCCATCGAGAGATCACACCGATCCGTGAGTCTTGGCGTTGCGGGAGCCGGGCGCGGCCATAGGCAGGTCGGCTAGCAGTCGAAGTTGCGTCTCAAGAATGTACGAGGTGACACGGGACGCTGCAATCCTGGGGCCTGGATCAGTGATCCGCGGCCGAAGGAGGCGGATGCGCAAAGCGCCAGGACGAAGAATGTTTGTGATGGCGACCGCGAAGGAGATAAGCGAGGCAGAAAAGAGGGCGAATTTCCAATATTGAGGACCACCGCCGAGAAGAAATCCGGCGGTGAATAGCGTCGTTGATGCAGTCGCAAGCAAGCCTGCGACTGTGCCTATTCGTGCTCCCATTGCGCCTCGCTTGTCGTGCGACCGGCCCTAAGGCTTTGAGGCCAGACTATGGGTCGCCTTCCATCTGCGCAACAGCGCCGACACACAGAGTATCGTTCCGCGTCCGCTTGGGCAGTCTGGGGAACGGATGTATCGGGCGTTGTCACTACCCACGGCGCCGGCGGGTTTGAGGAGACCGCTGAGTGCCGCCCGCTGTCGTCGATGATTAATCCGGCACCTACCCCTTGGGCCGGGAACAGCGAGGGCAGCATCGGGAAGCGGTACAGGTGCATGTCAGCCGAGGCGGCGACGTTGGCGGCCAGCTCCCGTTTCGCGCTCTCGCTGTTGCCGAAGGTCTCCCTCTTGAAGTCCAGGTCAAAGTCCTCATGCACCCCGTTGTCGATCAGAGCGACGACGTGATGGACGGTCAGCCGATCTACTGGAGCGTCGAGACGGCGAAAACGCAGAGCAGCCATCCGACGATCGTCCTCTCCGCCGTGGCCGTGAACGCCACCCGCTGCCGCCCGCCCGGTGCGACCAGTAACCGGACAAGCCCGGTGGGACGAACGTCTGCTCGGCTACCGGCGGGCCGAGACAGCGTCGATAAGAGTTCGACTCAGGGTGCGGCCGACCTCGGCAGCCCCCTGCCCGAGCGCCGCTAGGGTCACGAGCTCGTCAGGTGGCACATGGATCGGATCGTTCGACAGCATCAGGCTGGTGGCCTGATGACGGGGCTGCCCGCTGACCCGGCCGACCGACATCAACCCCTCGGTACTGACGCCGACACCGATGGCCACCTGGTCGCCCTCGAAAACCCCCAGACCGCCGACGAGACGCAGCAGTCCGGCGATCTGATGAGCCAGGGCGTCCGGGTCGAGAATGGCGCCCATCCCGTCGCCCGGGAGTGACGCCCACGCCGAGGTCTGCCCGTCCGCGGCCGTGCGTATGCCGAGCAACTGCGGGGCGCGGACCTCGTTCCATCGGCTGTGCCTATCCGGAATGGTGACGACCACGGCACCGTCCTGGCGAGTGGAGGTCAGCGGGTCGGCCGCGTGGACCTGACCGCTGGCGCGCAGTCGCGTCGGCAGGAGCTGTTCCAGCTCGGCCATCACCCGGGCTGGCCGGTTCGTCCCGGTGGCCGGAAGAACATGAACCTCGACGGCCGACGGAAGGCTCGGCGTGTTGCTACGCCGATCTTCGAAGTCCGAGCGCCACGTCACCGTCATCGGGCGGGGCAGCGGCATGAAGGCCAGCGGATTCCCGGCGCTCTCCAGCTCCCTCAGCTTCGCTGCGACCTTGGTCTGCAGCTCGGCGGTCGTGGCGAACGACTCGTAGAAGACGCCCGTGCCGTAGTCACCGATGAAGCGAACGAACTCCTCCTGGGCGGGCTCCAACGTCACGCCCAGCTTGCGGTACACCAACCGGGGCATCCCGGCGGCCTTCGCTGCAATCCACTCGTCATGGGTCGGCGACTGCCCGGTGTCGGGCAACGGGTCGCCATAGCGGGGCCCCAGGACCAGCAGGTACACCTCGGCCGAGGCGACACCCTTCAGACACGCCTCACGGCTGGGCGACGTCTGGGCGGTGAAGTCCTCGAAGCGCACCGGCGTGTGCCCGAGCGCCGAGATCAAGCCCGGAAGTGCGTCGCGCTCCTCTTCGAGCTCCCGACGAACACTGCTGATGAAGACCCTCATGTGCCCAGTCTCCCCTGCGTCCGCTGTCCCTCGGGGACGGCATCGCTGCACACGACAGTTTGATGGTCGATGGGATTGCGGCTGTAGCGTGTTGGACCGCCAGCCACTCTGACCTACAACATCGACGAACCCAGCTTGACCGTCCGGCGCTTGAAGGGGACCGGGCCACCTTCCAGGTGGTACAGCGCCAGGGTGTTGAGGTCGTGACGCTCGAGGGATCCGGTTGCCTCGACGACGCCGTTGTTCGCGTCGGAGGTCAGAGTGATGATCATCTCGGCGTCGGCGGAGACGACGAGGCCAGGGCTGCGGGTAGCGAAGATGTACTGACGGCTGCCCCGCAGGTCGCGAAGCTTCGCCACGAGGTATTCCTCGATCCACGGTGCGTGAAGCGCGTCCTCGGGCTGGTCGATGATCAAGGGGTCGTTGCCGTCGGCGAGGGCGATGATGAGGATGGCGGTGCACTTCTGGCCGTGCGCGAGCCGCTCGATCGCGACATACCCGTCGTTGGCGTGTTTGCGGAACTCGACGGAGAGGCCGTCGTGCAGGTCGAGGGTCTGCATCCGCAGGAAGTCCTCGATGGCGCCCTTCTCCCGCACGTACTCGAACAGGGTTTCGACGTGCTTGCGTTCGGCGCCGGTGGCTTCACACACGCCGTCGACGTCATCAGCGAGGAACGAGCGGACCAGCTTGACCGGGGTCGACTCCTCGCAGATCAACTGGAGGATCGGAGCCCGCAGCCGCGATCCTTTGGCGATGGCCGTCAGCTCGGTCAGGTAGCCCGAGTCGTCGTTCTCGGACAGCATCTTGATCCGGACGATGCCACCCATTAGCTTGTTGAGCGCCTTGATCCGGTCCTCACGCCGCCGGCGCCGCGCCTTGCGCGCCTCGATGAGCTCGGCGATCAACTCTTCCCGGTAGGACGTGGCCGTGGCCAGGTTCGGCACGAGTTCGTCGTCAAGCTGGGTCTGTTGTGCGTCGAGTTTCGCCTTCTCCGTTTGAAGTTCGACGAGCCGGGTGCGCAGGGCCGCGAGACCTTTGTTATCGACATCGATATGGTTGACCGCTTCGGCGAGTTCGTGGTCGAACTGCCGGTACCTGTCGTGCCACTCCTGTCGGATGTCGACGAGTTCCTTGTTCACCGCCAGCAGGACCTGCGCCAGCTGCGCGTTCGCCGTCTCGATCGCCTCGCGCAACTGTGTGTATGCCGTCTGCGCTCGCTGGTAGAGGTCCTGGTTGTCGGCGATGGCGGCCGAGACCCGGAACTTGTCTCCGTTGTCTGTTCGGGCGGTGACCTTCAGTTCGGGGATGCCGACCACGGGCTCGAAGAGGGCCTTCTCCGCACTCCACTTCGCCTGCATCTTGATGGTCTCGCCGTCGAACAAGCCGGATAGCTCTTCCAGGCGCTTCTCGACCTCCGGAAGGGTCTCTAACCTCGCGCGGGCCTGCGCGATCTTCGTTTCGAGCGATCCGATGAGTCGACCGTTGTCGTTGAGCTGGCTGACCGCGTCCGTTTCGCGGATCTCGAACTCGCTCAGGTCGAGGGCGGCGTCGATGAGCGCCATCCGGCCGACCGGAGTCCGGGCGTACTCGATCACCTCGCCCTGCGAGAAGCCGGTGATCGCGATTCGGCCGGACAGGCCGGTCAGCTGCTCGGCGTCGCCGATGAACTCAGGCTGGGTGGAGCCGTCCTCGAAGTACGCACGGCGTACGAGGCACCGCGCGTGGCCGCGGGTGAGCACGACCTCGACGGTTGAGCCCGAGGTGAGCGCGTACTTCAGGCGGGACTCGACCTCCTTGCGGACCTGCGGAAAGTCGTCGGCATCGGTCTGCTGGTCGAGAGTGAACCGGACCAGCTCGATGAGCAGCGACTTGCCCGCTCCGGTCCCGCCAAGCAGGCAGTTAAGATCGCACGAAAACTCGAACTGCTGACCGTCGAGGAACCCACCGGTCACCGTCACAGACTCGATCACCGTGTGCTCCGACGCCATGGGTTCTTCCAGTCGGACACGCAGAGCCGGATCCGCGAGCGCATGCCGCAGGCCACACAAGTCCGGTCGCGAGGCCTTGATCCAGGTGCGGCGGTGGCCAATGCCACGCAGGACGTGCGTGCTGGCACCGGGTGCGGTGGTGTCGGAACTGCGGACGACCGCGAGCTCGCGCTGGCCGTCGAGCCGCATCTTGATCCGCTCGACCTCAGTGAGGTCGACGATCTCGACAGCGCCGATGGCGTCGTCGAGCAGCGTCTGGTTGATGCGGTCGGCCACGGCGAGGCGGAGCAGGCCCTTCTCCCGCTCGGCGTGCGCCGGGATTGCCAAGCCGCCCCGGGCGGTGATGACCTTCGCGGTGTCGATGAAGCCCTTGTCCAGGGCCTTGTGCAGGTCGCCGTGGTCGGTGCGGGGCACCCTGAGTTCAACAAGCACGTCCTCGATGTGCTGGGCCGGGGTGCCCTCTTCCCAGATGGCGAGGAGATGCCCTTCGGCCGTGCTGAGCTCCAGGCCGGGCAGCACCACGAGCGTCGTGTCGCGGGCGGCCTCAGCCATCCTGTCGCACCAACCGGCGGTGTTGTGGTCGGTGACGGCGATCGCGTGCAGCCCGGCATCGATCGCCGCGTCGACGATCTGACGGGGCTCGCTCGCGCCGTAGGTGTGCGAATCGACATCGCGCGAGGCAGGGGTGTGCACGTGAAGGTCCACGGCCCAGAACCGTGCGGGACCGCGCTGCGTGCCCGCCGGCCATGCCGCCCGACTACTCCCTGTTGAAGCCATTGCTGACGTCAAAGCACTCGCTCCGTGTGATCGTTCGCCGATGATCTGAGCACCCGGCACTGTAACGCTCAGTGAGCCCATGAAGAGGCGCGACACTCGCCCATACGTACGAATAGGGTGCCACCGGATGAAGCCGCGCCACACCATCCGCCACGGTCAGCCGTCCGACCCGCCGAGGAGCTCAGACTTAGCGGAGTAGATGGCTTCGTCCAAGGACAAGGCCACCTACCCGGACGTTCCGTTAGCGCAGCGCGCTGTCGGGGCACGTCGCCCGGCCGCCACGGATGCGCTCGGCTGCCTCGACGTTCTTGAGGAGGTGTTCCGTGAGTAGGTCGCTGTAGACGGTCGCCATCTTCGTTGACGATGCGCCTGTCGATCAGGCGCACGAGTGCCACTGCCCAGCTGGTGGCATGCGAGAGCGGCGGTGCCGCTACGTACACGTTCCAGTGCCGCCGCGTTGCCACGATCAGGGCCGTTCACGCCTGTCAGGAGGCCCAAAGGCCGCGTCGTGTTCTCGCGGTTGACCGCTCGTCACAGCACAGCGGCAAGGCGGTCCAAAATCGGAACGCAGCGATCACCGGACACGAGGCGCGGCTCGGCCATCGCGAATGGAGCGTCGTCGCGCACGATCTTCAAAGTGCTGACGTAGCGCGAGTCGGCCGACAGGAAGATGTCCGCATCGACCAGGTAGGAGCTGTGTTGTTCGTCGGCCGGGTTACCGCCTGAGATCTTCTGCGTGGTCTGGATGTGGCGAACAGCCCATCGGATCCAGTTTCTTGGTACAGCCTCAGCAGACGCGTCGTAGAGCCAAAACCGGGTGAAGTCCGCGCGGCTACTGCCGAGGCGGCGCAGGTCGACGTAGGCACCGACCCAGTCCGCGAAGGTCGTGTCTTGCCGGGTCACGACGGCGCGGCCGGGGACCACCACGAGCTGATGCCAGTACAGGTCCCTGAGCTCGGCCCGCCACGCGTCCACCTCGTCGCCCTCGATCCATCCGGCGCGGTAGTGATCCGGCGTTTCGGGCGCAAGGCGGGCCTTGATAGCTGTCAATGGACGAAAACTAAACCGCGTTTCTAGCACATCGTGGCGTTGGCGACGCTGCTGCCGCACGATGTGTGGGGCGATGGGCGGCTGAGCCTGCTGCCAGAGATGAAGTCGCTCGGACGTTTCTCGTGCCTGCCGCCAGATGGTTCTGGTCCAAAACGTGTTGAGCGAGGCGACGGTGGCGGTGTCCGGCATCGCACGCAGCCATGCTGGCCGCGCTCTCCGAATTTCGGCCACAACCTCGGCCGACTCAGACATGGCTTCGGTTGGCAGGCGCCGCCGGGAACCTGTGATGAGCGCTTCGATGATGCGCTGCCTGGGCGCGGGCACAGGAAGGTCCATCACCTCGACGAGTGTGCTCGGGGTGACGAGAACCTCCAGTCCGCGCGACTGCATGAAGTCCCGGAACGGGCGGGAGGTGCCCTCATCTCCGAGAGATGACCAGATGTTGGTGTCGAGTAGGACCCGCACGACGTATCTACATACCCACCGCCTGAGGGTTGTGTCAACGCAGATTGGCTGCGAATAACAGCGGTTGGGCTGCAGTGCGCGGGGGATACTCGGCTGGTCTCGTGCTGTGACCGGTTCCTCGCATGCGCGTCTTGCCGGATGTGGCTCAACAGCGGCACGAGCCGATCGAGGCGGTGAAATGCGTAGCGCTGGCGATCGGGCCAATCAGGCCTGCGGCCGCGAGCAGGGCCCGCAGCGTACCCAAGCTGATGCCATCGGCCACACGCCTGCCAATTCGCCCCTAACCGCCACCGAAGGGCCGCTAAAACCTCCGTATGTCCACTTCGTCTGCCGCCAAGCGCGCCGAGTAATACCCGTGGGCGGCACCGCCCACAACACCGGCGGCCAGTCCGCACACCGCTCCAACCCAGCCGTTCAGCCCATCTCCGCCCGAGAGCCACGCGACCAGCGTGAGCACCAGGCCGAGAGGCCACAACAGGAAGACCATCAATAGCAGCAGCGGCGGCATGAGGAATGCGGTCTTGGCGAGCCCTTCGAAAGCGAACCCGATGACGATCGCTCCCACCTCGGTCTTGACCAGAGCCCCGAGGGCAGCGACTCCAAAGGCGACGAACAAGCCCGAGACCAGTTCTTGGGAGAGGTTTAGCCAGCGTTCCTGAAAGCGCTCGGCAACAGGGTGGATGAGGATGAGCGCAAACGGCGCGAAGAGGATCGCCAGGGTCGTTATCCATATGGCCGCCGCACCCAGGGACCAAAGGATGCGCCCCAGGGCATCGACCAGTCCTCGAAGGACACCTCGCTGGTGTGCGAAGGCGACGACAAGGACTCCCACGACCAAGGGATACGCAAAGATCAACTTAAAGGGCCAACCGTTGGGCCCGGTAGAACCGCCGACCGTCCAACCGGCTGCGGCCACCCCTCCGACTGCCGCTCCGAGCGCGCCACACCCAAGCTGCGTCAGACGAGCCCGATCAAAATCCATTGCCTCGGGTGGAAGCGACGGCGGCCTGGAAAAGCCCGTTGTCGTGATCGCCCGCGGCCGGCCGCGGGCTCAGGTGGCCTGCCATATGCACTCCACGGAGAGTTCGACACTGTCACCCTGGCATGAGCAGGCCCATAAGTCACTGCCCGGAAGGGCAGAACAACTTGGCCGCTGCCTGCGAGTCAGTGGGTGATCTGGGTCGGGCGATCCCGCTGTGCGAGGCGGCTCTCGCCAACTGCGAGCGGGTGTTGGGCCCAGAGCATCCCACGAGCGGGATCGTCCGCCGGAACCTGGAGACCGCTCGCAACGGCTAGTACTCCCCGACGCGGGCACGACCAGGCGGCACGGGCTCGAAGCCGAGGTCCGGCCATTACCGTCCTCGGTCAAAGCCGTGTACTTCGAGGGTGCGAGTTAGCTGGTGGAGAACGAAGGGCGATGGAAGCCGTTCCTGCTCGAGGCGCAGGTAGGTGCCGTGTTCCGTAGTGAGTCCCGTCAGGGCTGCGGTTTCGATGTCGGTGAGGTTGGATTCCGGCGGGTCGGCTCTAGTCTCGTCTTCGATGGCGAGGGCTTGGTGTTCTCCGAGCGTGGCCGGGTCCATGAGGACGGACATCAGGCGTGGCAGCTGGGCACGGGCCCGTGACAATAGGGTCATCCCAGCTCGGTCGAGGTCTCCCCAGTAGAGATGACGGGCACCTTGCAGCCAGTCGATCTCGTTGAGGACGCTGAGATGGTTGCCGAGCGAGTGGATGACCACGGTCCGTGGTTGATCGGGGACGAGGTAGGCGGACTCCTTGTTCTCGACGATCATGACTTTCTCAGGGCGGAGGGGTAGCGCGTTGACCTCCGGCAGTGGGGCGCGGAGGTGCCGTAAGCCGCCCACCAGCGCGCGGTCGGCGGGGTCGGCCAGGATTACATCGACATGCACGGGCAGGGCCTTGAGGCCGAGCGGATCCAGGTCGTGTTGCTCCAGTTCCTCGTGCGGTTGATCAGCGCCGTCTGGTGAAGGGGTGATGTTGAGGCAAGCCAGGACGAGCCGGCGGTTGCGGGCCAGCCACTTGGTGTGCATACCCAGGACGGGGACCTGCCGGATGGTCAGTCCGGACCTTGGGTGCTCGGTGAACCATACGGCGGACCTGAGCAGAATCTCGAAGTCGGCGCCGTCCAGGTCGACGATTTGCTGCAGGTGGGGACGTAGCCGCTCGGTGGCCACGCCGCCGGGCAGGGCGTTGAGACGCTTCCACCGGGTCTTCGCCCGCAACCAGTGGTCGGCGAGGCCATGATCGAGGGCCACAAGGTCGTCGATCGTGGGGAGGTCCAGGTGGGTGAATACTTCCTGGGTGCCTACGACGGTGTGGCGGGTGACGGTGCGTAGCCGGGCGACGGGCTGTGCCTCCGACCAGGTCCGCCATGCGCGTAGCCATTGGCCGACTGCGTCGTAATCACGGGCGATCGCATCCGCTGACGGTGCGGCGAGGGGGAACGAGAAATTTGCGTCGTCGTCGTCGTGCAGCAGCCAGTCGCGCCAGTTCTCGCGGTACCGGACGCGGACTTGGTCGAGTACCAGATCCGGGTTTCGCATCACGTCTGCTCCTGCTCGATGCGCAGTGCCTCCTGCATGGTCATGGGGTAGATGCGTACTCGTGTGGGGTCATCAACGTCGATGTTGATGTAGGCGACGGATTCCACGTAGTCCTCGAAGGCGGTCGCTTTCTCGCGGGGCGCGCCGACGATCAGTTGGAAGCCGAGGGCTTGCAGCGCGGATAGGGCTCGGCCGGTGTAGTCGCTGTCGGCTTTGACGAACCCTTCGTCGAGGATGATTGACGCGTAGGTGGGTGGGCCGTCGTGGCCTTCGCCGAGGCGGAACCGAAGGGCGGCGCCGAGGATGAACGCGATCAGCTCCTGTCCTTCGCCGCCGCTCATGCCGGAGACGCCGTCGTGGACGACCTTGACTCCGTCGGGGCGGGTTTCGATGGCTTGGAACTCGACGTGCTCGCGGGCGTCGAAGACTCGCCGCCGCCAGGCTTCTCCGGCTCTTGATGGGTCATCGAGTTTGGCCAGGTGTTTGCGTAGGCGGGTGAAGGACTTCTCTACCTGGTCGGCTTCGCGTTGTGCGTCCATTCCGATGGTGTTGCTGGTGTAGCGGGTGATGATCTGGCGGAAGTCCTTCAGGTCGCTGCTTGGTCGCTCGATCGGTTCGATGCTCAACGTGGCGTTCGCGCGGAACCGCACGTGGCGCAGCACGTCGTTGATGGGGTTCAGCCCGCGTTTGATGGTTCGCGCGTCGTCGTCGATCTGCACGAGCAGGCCGCGTAGCTGCCGGTTCATGTCGTCGTCGACCTTCGCCAGCCACGCGTGCTTCGCGCGAGGCAGGTCGTCGGTGACAAGTTGCTCGTAGATCGCCAAGACCGACGGTAGGGACTCGATGGTGCCGTCAATCTCGCGCTCGGTGCGTTCATCCAGATTGCGGTAGGCGGCGATGTGGCCCACCACGGCGGTTTCGAGTTTTTCCCGGTCGTCCTTGTGCCGGTCGATCTGCTTGCGGAGATCGTCGATCGCTGCCTTCAGGCTCGTGGTGACCCCTGTGGCGTCGGTCGGCGCGGCGAAGGGGGTGGCGGCGAGCGCGGCACGCTCATCGGCGCTCAGTGGTCGCTCGGCATCGACGAGGTCCTTGGCGTCGTCCACGGCCGAGACCAGGTCGCCCCACTGCTTGTCCAGCCCCTTCTGCTCCTCGTGAAGCCTTTGCACCTCGCGGCTGGCGGTGACCGCCGCCTCGCGCTGCTTCTGCAATAGCTTCGTCAGGTGCGTGACCTCGGGTGAGTTGGCCTGCGCGAGCTGGGCTTCGAGTTCTTGTATCCGCTGTTGGGCGCCTGACGAGTCGATCCGGTCCCAGGTCAGCTCGGCGCAGATCGCCTGCAGTTCTTCCAAGCGCGCGCGGGTCGTATTGCGCTGTGTGTCGGCCTCGTCCGCCGCCACGGCGGCGGCCCGTAGTTCTCGCCGGGTCGATTCGAGCTCGTCGCTCAGTTCCTGCAGCAGCCGGCGGGTGTCCCAACCGAGCCAGGGGTAGCGCAGGCGGCGGTCGTCCTTGGTGAACCGCTGCCGGGAGCCGGTACGCATACCGGCCGGGGTGATCGATCCGCGCGCCCATCCGGGGTGACGGTTGTCCAGCTCCGCGTCGGTCTCCACGCAGTGGTAGTTCACGGTCTCGTTCAGTTCAGTCGCAAGCCAGCCATGGAACGGGTGCTCGGCGATGTCGAGCAGCGCGGGAACGCTGCCGTCCATCGGGGCGGGGCTTGGTGTCCCGGAAAGGGCAGGGGCGAGGGTGACCGACCCGCGCATGTCGTGGTCGTGCACATACCGGCGTACGCGCGCGAAATCAACGCTGTCGACGAGGAGGGTGCTCGACAACGGCAGCACGAGGCCGACGACTGCCTTCTCCCACCGACGGTGTTCGGGTTTGAGCTGTAGCAGCTCGCCGGCGTAGCGAAGCCGGTTGGTGTCGATGCCGAGGTCGGAGGCGATCCGGTTGCGGCGCGTGTCGGCTTCTTCGGGGATGAGGCTGCGTCGTGCCTTCAGCCCGGTGATCTCCCGCTCTTGGGTTGCGGCGTCCTGGCGGAGCTGCCATAGCCGGCCAGCAGCCTTGCTGGCTTTCTCGACGGCGCGTTGCCCCGCCTTCTCCTCCTGCGCGGCGAGGTCGTCGAGACTGGCGTGCGTGAGAGTCACATCGCCCGCGGAGGAGGGCAGGGACATCTTGAACACGGACAGGCGGTTGCCGAACCGAAGCCGCTCTGCCTCCACCCGCTCCAGGGTTTCCCTAACATGTTCGAGCTGCAGTTTGACCAGTTCCGATCGGTCACCGCCGGCCGCGACGAGCTGAGCGATCGTGTCCTTCTCGCGCTGGTCGGCGGCTTTGGCAGCCTTGACGGCGCCGGCGTGCTTCTCGTCTATCTCCGCCTTGGCGAGGCGGTTGTCGTCGATGGTGTTCTCGGCCCATCCGGTGATCTTCTCCGCATGCCAGACGTGAAGCCGTGTGGGGCCATCGCCGTCACCCCTGAGCAGCCTGGCCTTCGCTACGTAGTCAGCGCCGGCGGCGAGGTACTTCTCGGCGATCACCGGAAGCGGGGACAGTGCGTCGGTGCGGCGCCGTGCTGTTTCGAACTCCTCGTACAGTCGAGATGCCTCTCGGTAAGCCTGTAGGGCGACGTCCCAGCGGGTCAGTGCGAGCGGCTCGGTGAGGACGAACTCTTTGAACAGGGCGTTGATGGAGAAGATACCCTTGGATGCTTGGGCTCGTCGCAGTAGCTGCATGGCCAGGCGTTGCGAGTCGTCGGTGGCTCCCATCCCCATGACTGCGCGCATTTTCGCGTGCACACGCGCTTGCGAGGAGTCCACGACGTCGCCCCGCCTCTGGTCGATGAGACGTTCCAGGGAGGTTTTCGACAGCGGGGAGGCGCCCTGGCGGATGGCGGTGATGCCGCGGAGCTGTGCCAGGTCGAAGTGGTCGTTGATGAAGCCGTAGACGGTGGCGCCGTTGATCGCTTCTGGTCCGTCGGCGTCCGAGCCGACCCACGCCAGGCGAAACGATGTGACGCGTCGCCCGTCGCGGGTCTCCCAGGTGATCGCCGCGCCGCAGGGGAATCCTGGCCCGCCGGGCGGTCGCAGATAGTTGGTCGTCGCGGAGCGCCGGTTGTCGTCCCGCCTCTGGTCGGTGTGACCGCGCGCGTAGGAATAGACGGTCCGTTCCCGCTTCTTGCCGCGGTCGTCGCGAGCGGCCTGGTTGAACTCCTGCGGATTCGGCAGGATCACCGAGGCCACGGCGTCCAGCAGGGTGGATTTGCCGCGCCCGGACGGGCCGACGATCGCGGTGCCCGAGCGTGCCACGGTCATGGTCTGCAGCCCGGAATACGCGCCCCAGTTGAGAATTTGCACCTTGCTGATGCGAAACTGCCCCGCGTCTTGCCCGTCGGTGACAACCACTGAGGCGACGTCTTCCTCAATCGGTTCCGCCGCTGCGTGGAGCGTCGTCATGCGAGGTCCTCGCCTGTCTCGTTGTTCTCGGACTCGTCAGTCCCACCCGCTGCCCTTGCCGCTTGGAGGAAATACCGTTCCATGCGCATCATCTCGTCCGCGCCGATCAACGGCACGATCGCCGGCGAGACGGTGAACAGGTAGTCCGCGTCCGGGTCTGACGTCAGCAGCTTCAACTCGGCCACCGCGCGGATGGCGGCATCCACGCGGCGCTCGAACTTGGCCTCGTCACCGTCGCCGTCTTCGCGGAACGGGCGCAGGAACTCGGCTACCTGAGCCGTGGTGATCACGACCGGGTCGTCGGTTGCGTCGATGTATGCGTGTTCCTTGCGCAGATGTATGAGCAGCAGAGACGCGTCACGGTGCAGCGGTTTGTCGCGGCGCAGCATCTTCGGAGCGTCCTCGGCCGGGTCCTGCCGCTTGAACGCCACCTCATAGTCCTTGTCGACGATGAGGAGCAGGTACATGTCGGCGAGACGCTCACGGAGCTCGTTCTCGTACGCCAGCAGCGCCTCCCACGCCGCCCGGTTGCGCGAGCGGGTGATGAATCTGTTGGTTAGCAGGGTCGCCAGGGCCCGTCGCGCTGGGGCTGGCAGGCGTGACCCGTCTGGGCTGGCCGGATCGTCGCCGTCGAAGCCGTACTTGTCCAGGTCGTCGCTGGATGTTGAGTCGTCATCGAGGACGTCGACGCGATCGCTCACGGCATCTCCTTCGTGGGCACGGGGGCATCGAAGACGAGGTGAGGCAGCACGGCCATCAGGGTGGTGGCCCGGTCTCCGGACAGCCGTACCGTCTCGACGAGGTTCGTATCGACCTGCCCGTGCATGACTGCAAGATCCAGCAGGCTCACCAGGGTGCCCAAGCGCTGGAACTCTTCCGCGGTGGCGTCGAAGACCTCGGCGCCGGTCACCACTGGCCGGCTGACGAGCAACGTGTTGATGGTTCGTCCCACGGCACGCGGGCTGGTTCCTGCCGCCAATCGAAGGGCAGCCCGGTCCTCCGTGGGAAGAGTCCTACGCTGTTCGGTGACCTCGACGACGACCTCCTGCGGGCCGTGGTCGCGCCAAAGCTGGAGTTGTGAGATGTCGATGACGGCGTGTGGACCCACGCCGAGCACGTCCTGCGGTACATACCGCTGCCCCCGTTCGGCGTGCACCCAAGCGGCGCCGGCGTGCAAGGCGCGATCAGCGAGGTTGAGCAGCCGCTGGTGGCGACCGTGAGCGACACGCGTGAGGAAGCGGCGCAGCGACGCAGACCAGCGCACGTAGCTGTTCTGCACGTCGAGTTCCGCAGCGAGCAGAGTCGAGAGCATGCCGTCGAGTTCTTCACGCTGCGCGGCAGTCACATGTTCGCGCGCGAATCCCTGCGCGAGGATCTGGTCGATGTCGGCGCGGAGCTGCTCGGTTTGCCGGGACGACAGCAGCCGGGAAAACCCGAGGTATGCCGTGCCCTGACTCGTCTTCGACAACAGATCGTTCTCGCGAAGGTAGTCCTCCACGAGGTCCGCCTTGCGCGGTCCCTGGACCATTGCCCGTCGCGCCACCTCTTGGTGACGGTCTTCCACCATGGTGCGCAACTGCCGAAAGTCGGCTGGCAGAGACCGCGTCATGGCGAGAATCTCGAGCAGTTGCTGCTTCATCTCCTCCACCGTCGCCAGCCGCACCCGACCGGAGGCGATGTCCTCGCGTCTCTTACGCAGCTCGGCGATCTGCTGGTCAATGCGCCGCACTTGGACGCCCCGGTCCGGGTTGGTCATGTCGGCTAGGAGCCGTACCGCGTTTGAGATGGAGCCAAGGCGGGCCCCGCTGACGGTCGTCTCACCTTCGACGAGCTCGCGGACAAACCGCAGCGCTCGCAGGGAGTAGGGCGACAGGCGGTACCTCAGACGTCCGTTGAGCGTCTCCGTCTCCAGCCAGCGCTTCTCGATCCAGTCTCGGCAGTGATCGGCCGGCGTGACAGTGCCCTGCCACTCGGGGATCTTCTCGCGCGCCTCGGATACTCGTTCGTGGAACCACTCAGCGGAAACCGACCCGTCAACCTGTTCGAGATGCTCGGCGAACAGAGGCAGCACCCAATCTCTGGAGTACGCCTTGAGCAACGTCAGGGTCGGGTTCAAGTCCAGTGCCGCCCTGATCCGTTCGCCTGTGATCTTCATAGCCGCCAATCACGTCGCAATGCATGCCCGCGCTGCCGAGTGTGCCGCACCCTACTGACAGAAATAGCATCCGACGCGGTCGATCGAACGCCAGCAGCGGGCATCCGCGGCCCACCCCGGCCGGGTCGCCACCGCAGACAACAGCGGGCTTAGAGCACTGACGCTGGGAGTGCGGCGTGCTGTTCAGGCAGGCCATCAGTTGTGCATCGGCCCGATTGGCTCTCATCGAGTATCGGCAACGAGGCGGCCACGCGCTACGGCCGCGACCCGGACTTTGCCAGAACGATCCGTCGAAAACCTTCCGGCGTCGAGCCAAGTCGTACAACCGTTCTAAGATTGGTTCGCGGTGATCGATAATCGGCTTACGCCGTCGCGCCGGCTGCCTCAACTTGGCTCTCTCGACATCGGCCAAATGGCGTGGCCCCCGACCGTCATCGGCGTTAGCCACGTTTCACCTCATTCCATTCTTACTCGACGGATGCCGAATATTTCGGGTTGAAGCCCTCAGTCGCTCCCTGCGGTTTCGCGACGATGAGCCCTGACCAGACCAGAGGGGGAGATCATGAATAGTCAGGGTGTCGTCGTGAAGCGGTGCCGGTGTGTGGACCCGGAGACGGGCCGGCGGCGCGGCACGTCCTGTCCGCAGCTGACGCAGCGCGCTCACGGCAGCTGGTACTTCCACTGCTCAATCCGCAACCTGCTCGGGCAGACCGAACGGATCCGCCGGGGTGGCTATGCGTCGGAGGCGGCGGCGCGCACGGCACGTGACGAGTTGCTGGCGTTGTCCCGGGAGGAGCAGGCGGGCCGGTCCTGGACGGTCACCCGCTGGTTGCGGTACTGGCTGTCGACGAGAACCCGGATCCGGCCGACGACGCGAATGCACTACACCCACGACGTCGAGCGGTTCCTGATCCCGCACATCGGCCAGCTGATCCTCGGTGACCTGAGCTCACGGCAGCTCGCCGCGGCGTTCGGGCAAATCGCGGCCACCCGCAACCGGTCCGGGCAACTGCAGAGCCCGTGCACCTTGCAGCACATCCACACGACGCTGCGGGCGGCGCTGACCGGCGCCGTGCGCGAAGGCCTGCTCGTCACCAATCCGGCCCGCCACCTGGAGCTACCCGCGCGTCCCCGTCCCCAGGCCCAGGTGTGGACTGAGGCCCGCGTCGCCGAGTGGAGGGCCACCGGTGAGCGGCCCATCGTCGCGGTGTGGACACCCACACAACTGGCCGCCTTCCTGGACTACGTCCGCGACGACGGCTTGTTCGCCCTGTGGTGGCTGATCGCCCTGCGGGGTCTGCGCCGCGGTGAGGCAGCCGGCCTGCGGTGGAGCGAGGTCGACCTGCACTCGGGCCAGTTGTCGGTGCTGCGACAGCGCACCACTGCCGGCTACGACGTGCACGAGGGGCCACCGAAGTCCGCGACCAGCCGCCGCAGCGTGGCCTTGGACCAGCACACCGTGCGGGTGTTGCGTCAGCACCGCGAGCGGCAAATCCAACAGCGCGACGCGCGGGCCACGGCCGGGAAGGTGTGGCATGACAGCGGCTACGTGTTCACCGGCCCCGACGGGATGCCGATCCACCCCGGCTATCTCACCCAGCGGATGCGACTGCTGGTTGACCGGGCTGGGCTGCCGCCGATCCGTCTGCACGACCTGCGCCACGGCGCGGCGACCCTAGCGCGGGAAGCCGGCGCCGACCTCAAAGCGGTGCAGGACCAGCTCGGGCACGCCACCATCCAACTGACCGCCGACATCTACACCAGCGTCCTACCTGAGTCTCAGCGCGAGGCCGCGGAAGCCACCGCGCGTCTGGTCCTTGACGCTGCCAAACCTGGCGAGGAGATCCGGCGCCAGCTCAGCCACCACCCGAAGCCACCGCAGGAACACCCCGCCGAGGCGCGGCCGACGGCAGCACCTGCCTGCCGCCCTCGGTGGAAGCCGTCCTCGGCCATAGGAGGCGCCAAGCTTCGTTCCTCGGCAGGCCGGCGGCGGCACGGACGGCCGCGGAAGTCCCGCTGACACGTGTCGTCGGTGGAGTTCCGGGCGGCGTGGCGACGGGCGGGCATCGCCGTCGCCTGCCGGCCGGGGTCCGTTGACGGTCGTTGCGGCGTTAGGTGCGGCGAGCGCGTGCCGAACGTCGGCTGTCAGCTGTCACCGATCGCCTGTCAGTGCGGTCACGTTCCGAGGCTGGTTGGTTGCCTGCTGTAGATTGCACTGTCGTGCTTCTCGTGGCAGCGAATCCGGGGCCCGCCGCGCAGCCCACGTTCTGGTAAAACGTCGTCTGCTTCCTGTTCGTCTCGTCGGTCGGCTTGCTGTACGTCTGCTACTACTTCGGCTTCAGGATCAACGCCAAGTGCCTTGTCCTGACGAAGACCACCAGGAAGCCGTGCGCGAGAGACGGCAAGGTCCTCGTTGGCTGCCGGCAACACAAGCGACAGAAGACGGTGGCGTGGATTCGTGCCATGGGTGCGGCGAACTGGCTGGATCCGTGGTTCTACCGGTTGCATATCGTGCCGCCGTCGTTCGCGTCCCTGCCGACGTCCCCGGCGCCGGTTGCACACCAGGTCACGTCGCCGGCGGCGGTCGAGACGCCCGGCAGGCGCATAACGGTCGAAGCCCGGATCGCGTTGTGGGCGTTGGCCTTCAGCGTCCTGCAGGCGTTCACGGCCCTCATCGCCCTCGCGGTCGACGTCGCGGCTGGCACGTAGAGGTTGCCTCGAGGCACCTTCTTCAAGGTGGCGCTCTGTTCGTCTGCACAGCGGTCGGTCGGATCGGTGTGGCCTGCCAGCCGTGCGTCGGCGGCAGGATCATTCGGGAGTTCCCACCGTCGCCGCTCGGCCCGCGATCGGCCTACTGGACGGCGCGTCGTTCTCGATCATCATTGTGCTCGACGAGCAGGGCGTCGTGAGCTGCGAACCTTTGGCAAGGGTGGCTTTGACGGCTCGTCGTAGCATCGGCGCATGCCGACGAAGGACCAGCAGGTGAAGCATGTGGTCGAGGGGATGGCGCTAGGCGTGCTCGCGCAGGGCGTGGAAGCGGTCCCTAGCGCCAAACTGAATCTGGAGCTCGCGTTCAACCACGCCTGGCGCAGGTGGGCACCGGCGACACGCTTCCCGAGCATCGCTGGCTCCCGGATCGATCCGGGGAACTTGTTCTGGATCGGCCTGAACAAGTCCGAAGGGCGCCAGGGCACCCGTGCGGCGTGGCGCAGCGGGCGGTGGTGCGAGCCGTATGTCACCTACGAGGACTGGACCGTTGACGAGTGTCTCGAGCTTCACGCCGATGAACGGGCTTCGGTCCAGGACTGGCAGGACCTCGGCCGGCTCTTCGTTTCGCGGTTCGAGCCGGACGAGGTCGCCGCGCGTCGTGACACAGCGCGGGGCGCATACGGTGGGCGGGTCGTCGTCCGGCCGAGGCTGTGCTAACCGGTGACAGCCGCGGGGCTCGAGCGCTCGATGTGCGCATGCGGCGAACGCTCTGCCGTGGGTCGATGACGGTGCGTCGGGTTCAGGCCGGTCAGCCGACGCGGCAAGCGTCTTCGACGGTGACGTCAGCGGGTCTTCTTCGTCGCCCGTTTGCGAGGCGGCGTCAGCAGCTCAGCGATCGCGGCGATCGCGGACGGCATCAGCCGGTAGTACGCCCAGACTCCGCGCTTGTCGCGCTCGAGCAGGCCGGCCTCGGTGAGGATCCGCAGGTGATGACTCACGGTCGGCTGGGAGAGCCCGAGCGGCGCGGTGAGGTCGCTGACGGACGCCTCGCCCTCAGGAGACGACTGGATCAGGCTGAGCAGTCGTAGCCGGGCCGGGTCGGCGAATGCCTTCAGCACTGCGGCGAGCCGCTCGGCGTCGGCACGCTTGATCGGTTCGCCCGCAAGTGGCGAGATGGCAGGCATCATCGTTTCCGCAGTTCCCACGTCCTGCATCGTTGCAGCAACACCGCGGCTAGAGCGGTGAAACGAGGCCTTGATCACGGTGAGGTTCTCGGTCGGGGGCTTCCCGCATCCGTTCGGGTCGTCTCGGGATGATGATCTGGGTAGCGGAGGAGGTGTTGGGGTGCCCGGATCGTGTGATGTGGTGGTCGTCGGGGGCGGGCAGGCGGGCCTGGCGGTGGGTTACTACCTGCGCCGCGCTGGCCTGGAGTACGTCATCCTCGATGCCCAGTCGCAGCCGGGTGGCGCGTGGCGGCATGGCTGGGACTCGTTGCGGTTGTTCTCCCCTGCGCCGTACAGCCCGCTGCCGGGGTGGGGGATGCCAAGCCAGGACGGTGAGGACTTCCCGAGCGCCGGGCACGTCGTGGATTACCTGCGGGCATACGAGCAGCGCTACGACCTCGCGGTGCGTCGCCCGGTCCGGGTGCGGGAGGTGCGGGCGGCGGGTGCGCGCTTAGCGGTGCAGACCGACGCCGGCACCTGGTCGGCCCGGTACGTCATCTCCGCGACCGGGACGTGGCAGTGCCCGTACCTGCCGGACGTCCCCGGCCGGGAGGACTTCGGTGGCCGGCAGTTGCACACCGTGGACTACGCCTCGCCGCTGGAGTTCCGCGGGCAGCGGGTCGTCATCGTCGGCGGGGGCAACTCCGGGGCGCAGATCCTGGCCGATGTGTCGCGGGTCGCCGAGGTCACCTGGGTCACCCGGCGCCCGCCACGGTTCATGCCAGACAACGTCGACGGGCGGGTGCTCTTCGATGTGGCCACCCGCACAGCCGCCGGTGCCGCGGGTGGGGTGAGTGACCTGGGGGACATCGTGATGGTGCCCAGCGTCCGCGACGCCCGTGAGCGCGGCGTGCTGCATGCCCGCGCGATGTTCGCGCGGCTCGATGCGCACGGCGTGTGGTGGGCCGACGGCACCGGGCAGCCATGTGACGCGGTCATCTGGTGCACCGGGTTCCGCCCAGAGCTCGCCCACCTCGCGCCGCTGCTGCCCAGGTGGCGGCAGGGTGTCGCGCCCACCGACGGTACGAGGTCGGTGGACGAGTCCCGTCTCTATCTGTTGGGGTACGGCGACTGGACTGGGTCGGCGTCGGCGACGCTGGTGGGCGCGGGGCGCACGGCCAGGGCCAGGGCCACGGTCGCCGACATCAGCGCCCGACTCGCCGGGTAACCCCGGCAGGAATCCGCCGCCCGTGTCCTGGCCTGGGTTGCGGCCGGTGCTGGTTAGACAGGGTGGAGAGGTGGCGCTCGGCGTCGAGGGCGGCGGCGCAGCCCGTGCCGGCGGCGGTAATGGCCTGGCGGTAGGTGTGGTCGACGAGGTCACCGGCGGCGAAGACGCCGGGCAGGTTGGTGCGGATGCTGGGGGCGTCGACGGTGACGTAGCCGTCAGGGTCCAGGTTGACCTGGCCGCGGAACAGGTCACTGCGGGGGTCGTGGCCGATGGCGACGAACACTCCGGTGACGTCCAGGACCCGCTCGGCGCCGGTGTGGGCGTCTCGGGCGCGAACGCCGGTGACAACGCCGTCGCGGCCGAGGATCTCCTCGAACGCGGCCCTGGCGGTGGCGGAGTTGACGGGGAGCGCAGCCTCACATCAATCAACGATGACTTCCGCGTTGACGGCGTCGCCGTGGTTCTGATCCGCTGACGTCAGCTGCTGAAAAAGCTTGAGGATGAATTGTTCGCTTCGAGCACTAAAGCGTTCCTGAGCTGGATAGTAGTCCGCCGCGACGCAAAGTTCCTGATAGAGAGATTCAAACTGCGGCCGCTCATCCTCGCCCACACCAGGTCGTGTTGCATGCATCATCAAAACCGTTGCCTCGGCAGGACGATACAATGTGGCGTCGGCGAGTTCGGGCAAGTAGAGGAGCAGCCGGGGGTGCTGGCATATGACGACGGCCAAGGCTTTTGGATCCGGGCTGGCGGTCATACCCAAGAGCAGCTTCACCACTTGGCTCGCAGAGTCTAGAGAAAGATCCGCAGATCTCCACCGCAACAACCTCTCCAGCGACTGAACGATAGCTTGCGTTTGCCCAGTTGAAGTGCCGTCCGGTGGCAGGCTAAAAGCCATAGCCTGCGGAATGCGAAGTGAAAGTGCCGGAATCGTCCAGCTCTGCATCATGTACAGCCAGTCATCCTCCGCGAAAACTTCCTGGATGCCATCGACGATCGCCATGCCCATACCGATCTGTTCGGCCGCGCGTTCGCGTCCCGCCAGGCGAGCATGGTCGTACTCAGCTAGCATTCGGCCGTGCCGTGGCGGTTCTGCAACGATCAGCAGGCGACGGCGGTCGAACGTGATAGCCCCAAGCATCGACAACCAGGCATCCGGGTCCAGGCCAGCCCGCCATAGGGTAGCCATTGCGTCCCAGGACTCGAGCGTGCCATCCGGTGATAGGGAGGACAGCCGCAAACAACTGGAGGACTCAAAGGCGAGGCGCAGGACTACTAGATTGGCTGAATAGGCCGCCAATTGCCGTACCCGGTCATTCGCGGTCGGTTGGTACTGCTCGTATTTTTCCGAAGGCGGTCGGAAGCGCCAGCGTCGGATCAGGTCGTCGACCACCTCCACGAGGTCCGAACGCTCCGCCTCGGGAAGCGTCTGAAATAGCTGACCGGCAAACTCCACGATCGGTCGCTGCCCGGCCAGCGCTTGTCGGCACAGCAGGGTGTGCAGCAGAGCATCGTCCGGTTCGCGCCGTCCGCGCCGTCCGCCGAAGGCAACGTCCGCGATGTCTCGTAAAACCTCCAAGATTTTTCTAGCGACTAGATACTCGCCGAAGGTGGCGTGCAGGAACTCGTATGACCGCTCTGTCGGACCACCGGGGATTAGCGTCGCCTCGGCGGCATGTACGAAGAAGAACTCGGCGAGCAATCGCTGGCCAGCCACTTCCGGACGAGCTGCACTGTTGGACATGGACAGCGCGTCAAGGTCCTTGCCTAGTTCTGCCTCACCGATCTGGTGGCGCCCACGGTTGAACATCGCGAACGCGGCAACACTCAGGCGATCAATTGCGGTCTCTATTTTGCTGCTGTCCGCGCCGGTGGATTCGGCCCGACCAGCATTCTTGGTAGTCTCCCGCCCGGCGAAGCCGGTGAACAGGTGGTTGTATAGGACCGCCATCGAGGAGTCCGCCAAAAGCTCAACGGCATCCGGACTACTCACGTATAGGGCAAGCAGCATAAGCAGGAGCGGTTGGCTGGCCAAGTGCGGATGACGCAATGCCTCGCCAGTCGTGAGCTGTCGTACTCTCGCTGCTCCGCCGGTCGGATCGGTATTGGCGTTGTTCCAGCGCGATAGCCACTCAGTGATTTGATCATCGTTGAACTCGGCGAGCTTGATGACTGCGGCTCCAACCGGAATGTCCACCCGGTCGGCGACCACGGTTCGTGAGGTGACGACAACGGCGACTGGGCGGTCCTGGTCAGCCTCGAGCTGCTGAAACCGCATAATCTCCTGGAGGTAACCAGTCCGGTCCAGGTTTGCTGCCTGCAGCAGTTCGTCTAACCCGTCCAATAGCACCACCCGTAGGCGGTCCGCTGTCTCGTCAGCGAGCTGGGCCCAAGACACCCGTTTGTGGGTCGCCCGGTCGAGGCCCTCCTGGATCTGATCAAGAACCAAGGCGTGTGCGCTGACGGATCTCAGCGGCACCCGGACGGTGATGTAGTCAGCTCCGGGCAAGTACGCCGCGAGCACCTTTGTCAGCATGGACTTGCCGGCTCCCGGATGACCCAACAGCAGTAGCGGTGCCCGTGTCGCGTCAGTGGAGAGGACATGCGCGGCGAGCCGCTCGCCAAGGCTGTTCTGCAACGGAAGATCGAGCCACCACCGATCGTCGGATACCCTCGTGGAACTGCTGAACTCCGTGATCCGGAATCCGGGAGAAACGAAAAGTTCCGCAACGGTGGGGAATCCCACGGTGGAATGCAGCCACGGAATGGCGGAGGAAACGACCGGATCATTCATTCGGCCCCGGTTTGCCCGAAACAACGCAACAGCGCTCGAGTGGATACCAGGGTCGGAAGGATTCAACGATAGAAGAATTTGCTCGATGTGTTGGAAGGAGCTCGTGACTAAATTTCGAGTCGCTGCGTGTTCTGCCAGCTCAGCCCAAAGCTGGAACTCTCGAACATTGGCCGCGAGGTCGACGTAGTATGACCGGTAGCGTTCCATGGCTAGGGTCGCGGTGGTGGTGAAAACGTCCTCAGGCAACCCCGGAACGAAATGGCTGTCCAGGAATTCCTTGGTCCTATTGTCTAGTTGCTCGATCCAGCGACCGACGCGGATAGCGTTTTCCTCGAACCCGCGGGTGGCTGAGGGTGCCGGCAGCTCGGCGGAATAGAGCCAGTCGATTAGTTTTTGGCGATGTTTTCGCTGAGTGCTTGTGGCCACCTCGGCCATCTGGCGTTCGCCGAGCCGGAATCTGCCGAAGCCAGCCGCCTTGACCTCATCGTGGAAAACGTCGAAGTAGGCAGCGACCACGATGGTGCTGTGTGCCGCCGCAACCAACTGTCGGCGCTCCAGCCCGGAAGCCATATTGATTTTCGAGCTGGCATGAGCTACCAGCCTTCGCAAAATCCCGCCGGCTTCATTCTTCTGGTCGACCCACTGCCAGATAGGTGCCAGCGCTGCGGCACCTGCCAGTGCCGGGCCGCCAACTGTCGCTATCGCTGCTCCTGCTCCGGCAGCGAGGATTAATCCGCCAAGCAGGGCGTCGAGCTTGTCCAGGAGCGGCGTCTCAGCGCGGCCCAAGATTCGGAGTGCGCCCCGAAAGGTCAGAGATGGCTCACGCCGCATGGCGGCCATCTTAGCCGGACGTCGTGCCGGTGCGGATGTACCGCACAGGGCAAACCATGACTATTGGCGCCTATCCAATGAAGCGCCTCCGAGTCCGTTCAAGGAGTGGGAAGAAACATTGGAGGGCTGGACAGGCTTACCGTTCTGCCCCGATCCGGGCTCGCCCTTCCGTCCGTACCCTCCCTCCACGGGAACGGGATCACGGGCGCGACGGTCCTCCGCGAACCCACGTTCGCTTTGATTGTCGCCTGGTTCACCCCAACCGACGCGCTACTGCCCTGCTCACCGTCGCCAACGTCGCCGATTCGCTAGCACCATCTTCATGTCCTGACCGACCTCGTGACCCACCACCTCGGCTGGCACAGCGCACTGCTCGCCCTCGCCGCCATCCACTACACGACAGCCGCACAACGATTCCCGACGAGTTTCCGCCAATTCGACAAGCGGCCCGGGCAAGCCCTCCGGCGCTGAATCGAGCGCGACCGGCGCGACGGACAGGCAGTCCGTCCACCCCTCAACGCCACCGCAAAGAATGTGATCAGTCCTCACAAACACCCCTCAGCGCACAAAGAGAGGTAAACCGTGGCTGGTCCGGGAACGATCTACAAGCGGTGTGGCTGCCGGCACAATGGAACAAAGAAGCGGCTCGAAGCAAACTGCGCGCGCCTGCCGGAACGCGGCCACGGCACTTGGTACTTCGCCTGCTCCGCGACCGACGCGTTCGGCAGGCCGACACGGGCTCGTCGAGGTGGCTTCCGGTCCAAGGCTGCCGCCACCCAGGCGCGCAACGAGTGGCTGACCCAGACCGGCGAGGAACGCACCGCGCAGGGATGGACTCTGGAGCGGTGGCTGCGGTATTGGCTGTCCACCCGCACGAAGATCAAGGACACCACCAGGGCCCAGTACGCACGGGACGTCGAACAGTTCCTCATTCCGCACCTGGGCAGGATCAGCCTGGCTGACCTCAACATTCGCCGAATCCGCGGCGACCACCAACGGACGTGGCCAGCCGCAGTCGCCCTCATGCCTGCAGCACCTGCGGACCACTCTTCGCGCGGCGCTCAACCTCGCCGTCCGGGAGAATCTCCTCGACGCCAACCCGATCCAGCACCTCGAAGTCCCGTCCTACCGCAAGCCGCACGCCCAGGTGTGGACACCCGCACGTGTCGCGGAATGGCAGGCAACCGGTCAACGGCCAGCGGTCGCCGTCTGGACCGCGCCTCATCTCGCCGCGTTCCTCGACGCGGTCACCACCGACCGGCTCTTCGCCATGTGGTGGCTCATCGCCCTACGCGGCCTACGTCGCGGTGAAGCATGCGGCCTGCGCTGGTCTGACATCGACCTCGACCACGGCGTGTTGTTCATTTTCCGCAGCCGCACCACCGTCGGCTACCACGTCATCGAAGGAGAACCCAAAACAGCCGCCAGCACGCGCGCCGTCGCTCTCGACAAACACACCGTGGCCGTGCTCCGAGAGCACCAACGCCGCCAGCGTCAGCAACAGGCCGCCCGCGAGGCGGCAGGCAGAGCCTGTTACGACAGCGGCTACGTGTTCATCCGCCCCGACGGCAGGCCCCTGCACCCCCAATACGCCACCCGGCACTTCAGCCGACTCGTCAAACGAGCCGACATCCCACCGATCCGTCTGCACGACCTCCGCCACGGCGCCGCGTCCCTCGCCCACGAAGCCGGTGCCGACCTCAAAACCGTGCAAGACCTCCTCGGCCACGCCAGCATCGTCACCACCGCTGACACCTACACCAGCGTCCTGCCATATGCCCAGCGTAAGTGCGCTGAGGCCACCGCTCGACTGGTCCTCGCCGCAGCCCGCCGCACCCGCGAGAAGATCAGGAAGAGGGGCCAGAGTAACCGCCCCAACCCCCGCCCAAAAAACAAGCGCGCGGCCAACAAGAAGCGATAACCCCACCGCAAAGCAGCAGGTCAGCCCCCATGCAGCCCCGCCAGCATTACAGAGAGTGACGGCGCACCCGTGACACCCACGCGACACCCACTGTCCAACCGGGACGGTCAACAAAAAACGCCCGACCGCGTTTCCGCAGGTCAGACGTTATTTGATCTTGTGCGCCCGAAGGGACTCGAACCCCTAACCTTCTGATCCGTAGTCAGATGCTCTATCCATTGAGCTACGGGCGCTCGTGCTCAGCCAGTCTACACACCCGGCTTTCGCGCGGAGACTCCGGGATTCGAACCCGGGAGGGGCTTTAAGACCCCAACCGCATTAGCAGTGCGGCGCCATAGACCAGACTAGGCGAAGTCTCCCTGGTGGCCCGCAGACCACCGCGCCCGAGGATACAGGTCGTCACCCACCGGGGGCAAAACGACTTCCGGGGGACGCCGGCCGGGGCGGGCGGGCGACGTGTTTCGGCGCTGTGCGGCGACGTGATCGGGACTACGCTCCATCGATATGCAGGAGCAGCCGCCCAGCGAGCCGACCCGTCGAGAGCCTGCTGATCGAGCGCGTAAGCGCTCGCCCCGGGCCACGTTCACGCCGCCGTCGGCGGCCGAGCAGCCCGCCGAAGAGGCGTCCCCGCCGGCGGCTCCGGCCAGCCCTCGTCCGCGCCGGGCCAAGCCTGCCCCGGCGGTGCTCTTCCAGCCACCGGAGCCGGACCGTCTCCTCCCCCGACAGCCGAGTCCCGCGCCGACCGAGGCGAACGGCACGGAGGTTGACCAGCCGAGCGAGGCAGCGCGCGTCGATCAGCCGGAAACGGCGGCCGGCGCGGAACCGGCGGTCCGGACGCCGAGGGCGCGGGCCTCCCGGCCCCGCAAGGCCGCCGCTCCGGCGGCAACCGACAGGGCGACCGACCAGGCGCCCACGCCGGCGGCACGAATGCGTCCTGCGCCAGCCAGCACCGCAGCAGACATGCCGCCCAGGTACAGGGAACCCAGCGCCTGGATGTCCATCGTGAGGTCCGGTCGCAT
>NZ_JAEVHM010000043.1 GCF_016802865.1 Micromonospora parastrephiae
CCGGACAGACCGGCCAGGCCGGCGGCGCCGCCGGCCAGCAGCGCGCCACCCACCAGCGGGTCCGCTCCGGCGAGAGCGGTGCCGCCGCCCTCGGTGTCGTCCGAGACGGTGACCACACCCGGTGTGCCGGCGGTGCCGTCCGGCACGGGCCCGGAGCCGTCGCCGACGACGACCGGCGGTTCGCCGGCCCGGTGCGGCGTCCCGATGGTCGCGTCGCCGGTACGGGCGGTGTGGCCGCTGATGGTGGGCGCGGCGGTGGGCGGGGCGGTGTTCGGCCCGCTGCGGGGCGTCGTCCTGTCGTCGCTGGCCGTCTCCGGCGTGTCCGGCGGAGGCGGAGGCGGATCGACCACCCGGTCGTAGGCGGACAGGTCGTAACCGGCGGCCAGCTCGGCCACCACGTTCACCATCCGCTTGTGGGCCCTCTCCTGCTCTTCCTTGTCCTGCTGGTGGCCGAGCATGCCGCCGATCACGGCCCCGGGCAGGCCGAAGGTGGCGCCGCCACGGAGGGCACCGGAGAGCAGCTGGTCGTTGTCGTCGGTCTCTTCCGGGTTTTCGGCCTGCTTGTGCGCGGTGCGCAACTGGCCGGCCATCATCGTGAGCGCCTGCTTGACGTCGGCCATCCCCTCGCCGAGCGCGTCCGAGTGGGCGACGATCAGCCCCAGCCGCCGCTGGAACTCCCGGCCCGCCGAACCCGTCCAGGTGTTGCCGAGCTTCTCAAGATCGCCGCTCAACTCCCGGCCGAGCCCGTCCAGGATGCCCTTGAGCGCGGCCCACTGGGCGGCCACGCCCTCGATCTGCTCCGGCTTGCCGGCCATCACGGCGTCGTACAGCTCCTGGTGGCTGCGGCCCTCGTAGCGCTGGGTGTATTCAGACACGCCCGTCCCCCTTCGGCTCCAACGCCTGCTGGACACCGGTCAACGCGGCGGTGATGTCGGTGGCGTTGGCGGCGTTCCGCGCCTCGGCGGTCCGATAGTTGGCCAGGATCGTGCTGGTGGCCTGCTGGGCCGCGACCACGGCCCGCCGGAGCCGCTCCGCCTGTTGGACGTAGGACTGGTGGACCGTGCTGTAGCGGCGCGCGTTGTCGGTGGCGTCGGTGAACGAGCCCAACGCCGGTGGGCTGCACTGCATCTCGGTGTTGAGCTTGCGCAGCACCGACTCGGCCTGGCTCAGCCGGGCCACCAGGTTCTTGTGGAAGTCCTCAAGGGACAGCAGGTCGACTTCCGTGCGCCCGGTCATGGCAACATCCCCGTCGTTCTGGTTGACAACCGTCAGCGGATGCCAGGTTAGTCCACCGCCGCGCTCCCGGGCGACCCGTGCGAGCCGCTCAACCGTCGGCGCCGGTCGATGCCGCGGGCATGCCTCCGCCCGCGCCCCCGTTCGCGGACGTGCCGCCGACCGGCGAAGCCGGAGCGGTCGCGGTGGGCGGCGCGCCCTCGGGTGCGAAGAAGGCCGCCGCGTCCTCCGGGTCCAGAGTGGGCCCGGTCGGGATCAGAGCGAGCAGCGTCCCGGGCACCGCGAGGGGGGTGACCCCGCCGTAGCCGAGCACCGCCAGCGTCTCGGTCGACGCGAGCGGGTACCGGACGCCCTGGGGGCTGATCAGGTAGATCGTCGACCCGGCCGCGCCGGAGCCACTGGTCCCGGCGCCGGGCGCGGCCTGTGCGAGCACGCCCTTACCGCCGGGCAGCAGCACCGCCTCGGCGGTGCGTACCGCGTCCCGGGCGGTCTGGCGTACCGGCACCGGCCCCGGATCGGTAGCGGTCAGCTCCGCCGGTGCCCGGTCGAAGACCTCCAGGGTGGTGACCGGTGGGCCGCCTCCGGCGCCCGCCCGGTACGTGGCGCAGAGCGTGGTCTGCCCGGACCGGGCCGGGTACAGGCTCGGCAGCGTCTCCGGCAGCCCCTCCTCCTCCACCCGCTGCTCGGTCAGCAACCGGCCGGCCTGGTCCGGCGTGATGTCGGTGATCTGACCGCCACCGCTGATCATCAACAGGGCGGTGATCTCAGTGATCGAGACGAGCCCTTCGCGGGTCAGCACGTAGTACCGGCCGGCGGCCTGGAACACCTGGCCGATGGTGGCCGGCCGGTCGCCCACGCTCAGCCCGCTCCGATCGCCCTCGCCGGGCAGTGTCGGCTTGCGCAGTGGTGGCCCGGCCGGGACGGCGTTGAGCAACTGCTGCCCGACCCGCAGCTGCGTGGCGTTGGGCATCCTCAGCGCCGCGATCGTCTGGTCGCCACCGAGTACCTGGAGACGGGCGTCACCGGTGAGCAGGTACCGCTGACCGTCCACGGTGACCAGGACCGCACGGTCAGCCAGCGGCGCGCCACCGGGCAGCGCCCGATCGATCACGACCCGGGTGGTGGAGCGCTGCGGGTCGCTCGGATCGGGCACGTCGCAGACCGACCAGGGCAGACCGGTCAGCGACTTGCGGTCCGGCAAGGCGTCCGGGGCGCCGACGATGCCGAGCGTACGACCACGGGGACGGTCCCGCAGCGACGCCTGGGACATCGTCCGCACGGCCGGGTCCGCCTCGTTCAGGATCAGCCGCGCCGAGGTGTAGTTGAGGGCCGGGTACAGCTGCCCACCCACGAACACGTACGTCGCGCCGGTCTCCCGTTCTATGACCAGCGTCTTGTCTTCCAACGGCGCGGTGTTGCCGGTCAACTGACCGTAGGCGCCCACCCCGCCGAGCACCACCGCGGCGGCGATCACGCTGCCGAAGACCGCCATGCCGAGCCGTCGCATCGGCAGGTTGGTGGTCTCCGGATCGCCCGACAGCAGCGCGGAGACGATCCGGCGGGTGACGAAGCGGTACGCCTGCACCTGATCGCGGCGGGTCCGCATGACTTACCTCCGGCGGGGTGGATCCGCGACGATGTCCTCGGGGTGCCGTCGCGGGCTTCCCTACGATAAGGGGCCGACGGCGGTCCTCGGGACCACCGCCGGCGGCCGGCACCGGACCGACCCGGCGCAGAGCCGTACCGTGCAGGAGGGACAGTCAGCGATGACGCAGGTTCAGGCGCGACCCGCCCGAGCGGCCACGGGCCCGTCCGACGTCCCGGCACGAGCGACGCCGCCGACCGACCGGCCTGGTCGGGGCCGGATCGGCCCGGTGCTCGTCGGGCAGCTCGTTCTGGTGGAGCTGTGCGTGGTCGCCGTCTGGGCGTCGGCCAGCGGTCCGAGTTGGCTGCTCGCCGCGGTGGGCACCGTTGCGGCGCTGGTCGTCCTGGCCGCCTTCGCCCGCCGGGGCGGCCGCTGGTGGTTCGAGGATCTGCTGCTGCGCCGGCGACTGCGACGACGCCGCGAACGCGCCACGGCCGCGCTGTCCGGCGGTACCGCGGCGGACCCACGGCTGGCCGCGCTCGCCCCCGAGTTGAGCGTCATCGAGTTGACCGACCGGGGCACCCGGCTCGGCATCGGGCAGGACGACAACGGCTGGTTCGCGGCGATCGCGCTGCAGTCCGGCAGCGGCGGGGCGGTCGGCTCGGTGGAGGCGTCCACGGTGGACCGAACGCTGCGGGTGCTCGGGGACTTCGCCGCGCCGGTTTCCCGGACCCAGGTCGTGGCACACACCCTGGTCTGGTATCCGGCGCCCGGTGCGCCACCGGCGGCGCACCGGACCGTGTGGGTGGCGCTGCGGCTCACCGTGCACGACGCCCGTGTGGAGGCGGTGACCCGGGGCGGCGGACTGCCGGGTGTCCACCGGACCTTGTCCGCCGGGATCGGCCGACTCGGCAAGGCGCTGACCGCCGCCGGGTTGTCCCACCGTCCGCTGGGCCGCGACGAACTGCGGTCGGCGGTGGTCTCGGCCGCCGGACTGGACCTCGTGCCGGAGCCACCGACGGAGACCTGGGAGGGGCTGCGCGGCGGCGGCTGGACGCACCGCTGCATGGCACTGGGGGGCCGGCCGGACGCTCCGCTCGGCCCGCTGGTGGACGCGATCACCGCCACCTCGGCGCCGTCGCACACGGTGGCCGTGTCGGTGTCGCCGGACGGTCGGGTGGCGGCGCCGCTGCTGCGGGTCGCGGCCATGGACAACCACGTGGAGGCCCTGGTCAAGGTCGTGCGGGAGGTGGCCGGCCGGGCCGGAGCGTCGGCCCGACCGGTGGACGGCCAGCACGGCCCCGGCGCCTACGCGAGCGCACCGGTCGGGTCGGTGCTGGGCGTCTCCACCCGCCCGCAGCCGCGCTGACGGCCGGGCGTCGCGCGGGTCGCTGGGTCGGAGCCCGGCGGTCAGGGCCGCAGGTTGACGATCCAGCCGTACAGCCCGCAGACCCAGAAGGCGAGCGGCACCAGCGAGATGATCAGCAGGATCTCGACGATGTCGAGAAGCCGACCCCAGACCGGTGAGATGCGCTTGCCGGCGACGCTCAGCCCGTAGACCAGACTGATCACGGCGGCCAGCAGCAGCCCACCGAGGACAAGGCCGAGCCGGACCGGCAGTGACCCGTCGGCGAAGGTGGCCGCGGCGGCGAGGCCCAGGCCCACCGTGCCGGCGAGCAACACCGGGACGCGCTGGGCCCGGCCCAGGAGCGGCCGGGCCCGCAGCAGCGAGAGCAGCCCCAGCACCAGGCAGAGCAGCACCGCCGGCAGTCGCCCGTCCAGGGCGAGCACCACCTCCGCGCCGAGGACCAGCAGCGAAACGGTCCACAGCAGACCGGTCAGGAAGTCGTCGGCGCGCTCGCTCTGCTGGAGCACCTGCCGCCCGTCGACCGACTCGCTGTCGGTCTTCAGGTCCTCCGGACCGGTCGGGATGGACGGCACCGGCAGTCGGGCCAGCCGGTAGGCCGCCATCGGCAGCGCCGGCACCGCGCCGAACGCGATCGTCGCCACCACCGCGGCCGCGGCCGGCGCGTCGATGCCGAAGGCCAGGCAGAGCAGGGCGCCCACGCCGGTGGCCGCACCCACGCCGATCGAGGCGAAGAAAAGCGGATACCGGTCACCGACCGCCAGCACGGCCACCGCCCCGGCGACCACCACGGCGGTGGCCGCGAGCAGGACGTGCGGGCTCGCCAGATCGGTCAGCGGCCGGTCACCGGCGAGCAGCAGCAGACCGCCGGTGCCAGCGTGCACCAGGCCGACCATGGCCAGCACCGCGCCGGTCCGGCTGTCACCGGCGGCCCGGGACAGCACCGCCGCGCCGACCAGCAGCGCCACCGCCACCAGCAGGGCGGCCACCGCGCCGGGCAGGTGCGGAGGGCCGGCGAAGAGCGCGGCCAGCGCGCCGGCGCCCAGCGCCGCCGCGGCGAACAGCACCGCGAAGGACCGGCTCGCGCCGACCTGCCAGGCGCCCGGCCGCTGGTTGGTCGCGGTGGCGACCGCGTCCACCACGTCGTCGAAGACGATCTCCGGGGCCGCGGCCGAACGCGGGTTGAAGTAGAGCACCTCGCCATCGCGGACGCCGAGCTGCACCGCGGTACGCCCACCGTCCAACGGTGCACCGCCCAACCGGGACAGTGCCCAACCGCCGTGCCGCACCCCCTCGTCGGCGAGATCCTCCCCGGCGTAGCGCAGCAGGGTGGGCAGCAGGTCGGCCAACGGCACGTCCGACGGCAGAGCCAGATCCATCCGGGTACGCGGAGCCACGATGGTGATCCGGCTCAGGCCACCGGTCGCCGTCTTCGTCGCCACTGTGGCCTCCAGGTGTCCGTCTACGATCAGCGGGCCGCGGTGCCGCGGTGCGGGTCCACCGCGCCCACGGGAGATTACCTACGATGGCGTGCACGTACGATGCCCACCCGCAGACTCCGGTCCGCGACGGCACATCGTCAGGGCCGCTTCTGGGGAGGAGACAGCCGTGAGCACGGTGGTGTTCCGCCGGCTCCCGCGTCAGCCGGGGCCGGCCTTGCCGCGCGGTGAGGTGCTGCTGGAGTCCCCTCCCGAGCTGCCGGAGCCGACGCCCCGTGGGATGGGGCAGCTGCTCATGATCCTGCCGATGTTCTGCGGGGTCGGCGCGATGGCCTTCCTCTACGCGGGCAAGGGCGGCGGCATGATGACGTACGTCGCCGGTGGCCTGTTCGGCGTCTCCATGCTCGGCATGGCGATCGGTTCGCTGGCCAACAGCGGCGGCAAGGACAAGGCTGAGCTGAACGCCGACCGCCGTGACTACATGCGTTACCTGGCCCAGATGCGCAAGCGCACCCGGCGCGCGGCGGAGCAGCAGCGTGCGGCGATGGCGTGGCGGCACCCGGAGCCGGACGCGCTCTGGTCGATCGCCGCGTCCCGCCGGCTGTGGGAGCGGCGGATCACCGAGGACGACTTCGGCGAGACCCGGATCGCGCTGGGCCCGCAGCGGCTGGCGGTGGAGATCGTTCCGCCGGAGACCAAGCCGGTGGAGGACCTGGAGCCGATGAGCGCCATCGCGCTGCGCCGGTTCGTTCGCGCCCATTCGACAGTGCCCGAGCTGCCGACCGCGCTGTCGGTGCGCGCGTTCAGCCGGGTGGTGCTGCGCGGTGACCGGGAGCCGGTGCTCGACCTGGCCCGGGCGGCGCTGGGTCAGCTGGCCACCTTCCACGCACCGGACGACCTGGTGATCGCGGTGGTCGCCGCACCGGACCGGCAGGCGGTCTGGGACTGGGTGAAGTGGCTGCCGCACGCCCACCACAGTGGACGGACCGACGCGGCCGGCGCGCGTCGGCTGGTGTTCGCGAGTCTCGCCGAGGCGGAGGAGTCGCTCGCCGGTGAGCTGGCCGGCCGTCCCCGGTTCGCGCCGGAGGCCAAGCCACTGACCACCGCGCCGCACCTGGTCGTGGTGAACGACGGAGGCGAGGTCTCGCCGACCGGCCAGCTGCTGGGCCCTGGTCTGCTGGGCGCCACGATGATCGACCTGTCCGGCACGGTGCCGCGCGACGCCGGCCGCTGGCTGCTCTGCCTCGACGTGGGCGACGGAAGCACCCTGGAGCTGGTCCGGGGCACCTCGTCGTCGCCGCTGGGTCGTCCGGACCGGCTCACCGCCGAGGCCGCCGAGGGGCTGGCCCGGCAGATCGCCCCCTACCGGCTCTCCCAGCAGCAGACCAGCAATGAGGAACCGCTGGCCCGCAGCATGGAGCTGCCGGATCTGCTCGGCGTGGGCGACGCCGCGACGGTCGACGTCCGCCAGACCTGGCGGCCGCGCGGCCACCGGGACCGGCTGCGCATTCCGCTCGGCGTCGGCCCGGACGGCAACGTGGTCGAGTTGGACTTCAAGGAGTCCGCGCACGAGGGCATGGGCCCGCACGGTCTGGTCATCGGCGCCACCGGCTCCGGAAAGAGTGAGCTGCTCCGCACGGTGGTGGCCGCGCTGGCGGTCACCCACTCGTCGGAGGAACTGAACTTCGTCCTGGTGGACTTCAAGGGTGGCGCGACGTTCGCCTCGTTGGAGGCGCTGCCGCACACCAGCGCGGTGATTACCAACCTGGCCGACGAGCTGCCGCTGGTCGACCGGATGCGCGACGCGCTCGCGGGCGAGATGGTGCGTCGGCAGGAGCTGCTGCGGGCGGCCGGCAACTACGTCTCCCGCTTCGAGTACGAGAAGGCCCGCTCGGCCGGCGAACCGTTGGCGCCGATGCCCAGCCTCCTGATCATCTGTGACGAGTTCAGCGAACTGCTCGCCGCGAAGCCCGACTTCATCGACCTGTTCGTCATGATCGGCCGGTTGGGCCGCTCGCTCGGCGTGCACCTCCTGCTGGCCAGCCAGCGGCTGGAGGAGGGCAAGCTGCGCGGCCTGGACACCCACCTGTCGTACCGGATCGGTCTGCGGACCTTCTCGGCGGTGGAGAGCCGGATCGTCCTCGGCGTGCCGGACGCGTACGAGCTGCCGAACGCGCCGGGGCACGGCTACCTGAAGACGGACACCAGTACGATGCTGCGGTTCCGGGCCGCCTACGTGTCCGGGGCGTACCGGGCGCCGGGGCAGCAGGCGTCGGCGTCGCAGGCGCTGGTGCAGCGCCGGATCGTGCCGTACGGGCTCGACTTCATCCCGGCGCAGGCCCCGCAGCTGCCGGTGGACACCGCGCCGGAGCCGGAGCAGCCGGCCGACGGCAAGGCCGTGGCGATGCTCGACGTGCTGATCGACCAGCTCAAGGGCCGTGGCCGTCCGGCGCACCAGGTGTGGCTGCCGCCGCTGGCCGACCCGCCGGGCCTGGGCGAGCTGCTCGGCCAGCTGGCCGTGGACCCGACGTACGGGTTGTGCACCGCGTCCTGGCCGGGGCGGGGCCGCCTCACCGTGCCGGTCGGCGTGGTCGACCGCCCGTACGAGCAGCGCCGTGACCCGATGATGGTCGAGCTGGCCGGTGCCGGCGGCAACGTGGTCATCGTCGGCCGTTCGATGAGTGGCAAGAGCACCATGCTGCGTACGCTGCTCGCCTCGCTGGCACTCACCCACACGCCGCGTGAGGTGCAGTTCTTCTGCCTGGACTTCGGCGGTGGCGCGTTGCGCAGCCTGGAGCGGCTGCCGCACATGGCCGGGGTGGCCGGCCGGCGGGACGTCGAGGCGGTCCGTCGCACGGTGGCCGAGGTGGTCGCCGTGCTGGACGACCGGGAGGCCCGTTTCGCCCAGCACGGCATCGACTCGGTGGCCAGCTATCGTCGTCGTCGGGCCGCCGGCGAGTTCGCCGACGACCCGTTCGGTGACGTGTTCCTGGTGGTGGACGGCTGGAACACGCTGCGCCAGGAGTACGAGGAGCTGGAGCAGACCATTACCACGCTCGCCAACCGGGGCCTCGGTTTCGGTGTGCACGTGGTGCTCACGGCGGTGCGCTGGGCGGAGATCCGGATCAACATGCGGGATCTGCTCGGCACCAAGTTGGAGCTGCGTCTGGGTGACGCGTCCGAGTCGGAGATCGACCGCCGCTCGGCGATGAACGTGCCGGAGAAGGCGCCCGGCCGCGGCCTGACCCGGGACAAGCTGCACTTCCTCACCGCCATCTCGCGGATCGACGGCCGCCGGGACATCGAGGACCTGACCGAGGCGTCGACCGCCCTGGCCGGGCACGTGGCGGCCAACTGGCCGGGCCGCCCGGCGCCGAAGGTGCGGCTGCTGCCGCGCCGGCTGCCGGTGGCCGAGCTGGCCCGGATCATCGACCGGTCGATGCCCGGCCTGCCGATCGGCGTCAACGAGTCGGCTCTCGCGCCGGTCTACCTGGACCTGGCCAACGAGCCGCACCTCACGGTCTTCGGCGACGCGGAGTGCGGCAAGACCAACCTGCTGCGGTTGATCGCCCGGGGCATCACCGAGCGGTACACGCCGGCGCAGGCCCGGCTGGTGATCGCCGACTACCGGCGCGGTCTGCTGGGTGCGGTGGAGGGCGACCACCTGCTCGACTACGCGCCGTCGAACCAGGCGTTCGCCCAGGGGCTCGGTTCGATCCGCAGCGCGTTGTCCAACCGGCTGCCCGGCCCGGACGTGACCACGGCCCAGTTGCGGGACCGCAGTTGGTGGAAGGGCCCGGACCTCTACATCCTGGTGGACGACTACGACCTGGTGGCCTCCGGTGGGAGCAACCCGCTCGGCGCCCTGCTGGAGCTGTTGCCGCAGGCTCGGGACATCGGCCTGCACCTGATCGTGACGCGGCGGGTCGGCGGTGTTTCCCGGGCGCTCTACGAACCGGTCCTGCAACGGCTCCGTGAACTGGACTCTCCCGGCCTGCTGATGTCCGGCAACCGTGAGGAGGGCGCGGTCTTCGGCACGTTGCGGCCGAGCCCGCAGCCGCCGGGTCGGGGCACCCTCGTGCGCCGCCGCGACGGTCAGCAGCTGATCCAGACCGCCTGGGCCGAGCCGTCCTGATCATATCGGCGGGATCGGAAGCCGGCCGTGCCGCGGACACTCGGTCGCATTCCGGATTCGCCACCATCCATCGAAGGCCGCCGGTCAGGGCTGCGAGGGCTGGACCGGTTCGGCTACGGTCTTCACTGGAGTGTCCGTCGGTGGGGTGTTGGTGCCTTGCCGCGGGGGAGGGGTGCGGCGAAGCCGCCACCACAACGTGACGGAAGGGTGTGAAGCATGGCGTTCGAGGTCGAAGCTGCGACTCTCCATACCGCCGCGAGTGACGTGCGGTCCACGCGCAGCGAGGTCGACGGCGAGCTGAAGAAGCTGTGGAACGTAGTCGACGACCTGGCCATGGCGTGGAAGGGTCAGGCGTCCACGGGCTTCCAGTCGCTGATGACGCGCTGGAACGAGGACACCGTCAAGCTGCTGACGGCGATGGACAACATCGCCGACCTGCTCGACAAGTCGGGTACGACGCACCAGGTCAACGACGAAGAGCAGCAGCAGATGCTGGACAAGTTCCACTCTGCTCTCAACCCGTGATCCGTAGCCAGCAGAGGAGGAAGTCGTGACGATCAAGGTTGACTACGCGGTCCTCGAGAGCAGCAACCAGCAGATGCAGGCCATCTCGAAGACCATCGACGAGAAGCTCGACACGCTGCGGTCGATGCTGTCCAAGCTGCACTGGGACGGCGAGGACAGGGTGGCCTACGAGCAGCACCAGGCGAAGTGGGACACGGCCGTCCGGGACATCAACCGGATTCTCAACGAGATCGGTGGTGCCGTCGGCATCGCCCGCGAAAACTACGTCTCCACCGAGATGAGCAACTCCAAGGTGTGGGGCTGAGGTAGTCGCCGCTGCGGCTCCGGTCCGGGTTCCACCCGGGTCGGAGCCGCATTGCGTTGGCCGGCTGGACGCCAGGGTGGGCTCAGCCGGTGACGGGTGAGTCCGTACGCCGGCCGGGACGCCAGCCGCGACGACGGCCCCGGGCCAACACGGGTCGCGCGACCAGCAGCAGCACGACGAGCAGGGCGCCGATCGCGGCCGCCCACAGCGCGGCGGTGCGTTGCCAGCTCAGCGGGTCGTTCACCGAGGTGGGTGCCGGCAGCGCCCCGGCGGGTGGGTCGGTGCGGGTGCCGAGCACGCTCGACACGGCCCGGTACGGGCTGACCATCCCGTATCCGACGTCGGCGTTGTGCCCGTCGGGCGGGTTGTCGGCCGTCCGCTCCAGCCGGTCGGCGACCTGCTGGGGGTCGAGGTCCGGGTACGCGGCGCGGACCAGCGCGGCCGTTCCCGAGACGTACGCGGCGGCGTAGCTGGTGCCGCCGTTGGGCTCGGCGCGGTAGCCGGACCCTCCGGGCGCCGGGCCGACGATGTTCAACCCCGGCGCGGCGATGTCCACGTAGGAGCCGCTGACCGATGTGCCCACGTGGCCGCCCTGCTCGTCCACGCCACCGACGGCGATCACGCCGGGATAGGCGGCCGGGTAGCCGGGACGGTCCTGCTGGTTTTCCTGCCGGTTGCCGGCGGCGGCGACGAGCACCACCCGCTTGGCCAGCGCCCGCTCGACGGCCTGCGCCAGTTCGGGACGGGGCAGCGTCGTCAGGGACATGTTGATGACGTCCGCGCCCTGGTCGACGGCCCAGTCGATGGCCGCGGCGATCTGCCCGGGCAGCGCCTCGTCGTTGGTGCCCTTGAGATCGGGCAGGACGCGGATCGGCAGGATGCGGGCAGCCGGGGCGATGCCGCTGAACGGTACGCCGGTGCCCTCCCGCCCGGCGATGATGCCGGCGATCATCGTGCCGTGCCCGACCTGGTCGCACTGCCCCTGGTTGGCCGGGAGGTTGTTGAAGTCGCGGCCTTCGAGCACCTGGCCCTTGAGCAGGGGGTGGATGGCGGAGACGCCGGAGTCGATGACGGCCACCGTGACGCCGGCGCCGCGGGACAGTGGCCAGGCCGAGGACGGCTCCAGCCGGCGCAGCCCCCACGGCATCTCCGTCAGACCCGGTTCGCCGGCGGGGCCGCAGGTGGGCGGTGCCGCGGCCGCCGGGGAGGGCGCCGCCAGGGCGGTGCCGAGCAGGGCCGCCAACGCTCCACTGAGGACGTCGCGGACAACACGCCCCGCACGGCGGGGCGGCTCGGTCGCGCTCATCGGCAGGCTCTCGCGCACCCGCAGAGATTACCGCTGTGGTGCGCCGGGCAGCGGCCCGGCGGCGGTGGTCAGGACGGGCGGCTGGTGTCGGTGGGGGGTGGCTCGGCGAAGAGCGCGAGCAGGTCGCCGACCTGTCGGTACGCCTCGGCGGGGTGCCGGAACCGGCCGGCCGGGTTCAGGGTGTACTCGTTGCGCCGTCCAACCCGGGTGCGGTGCAGGTAGCCGCCCGCCTCCAGGTCGGCGACGATCGCCTGCGCGGCCCGCTCGGTCACGCCGACCTCCGCCGCGACGTCGCGCAGCCGGGCGGTGGGGTCGCGGGCGATGGCCAGCAGCACGTGCCCGTGGTTGGTGAGGAACGTCCAGTTCCGGCCGCCGCCGGTCGCACCCGTCGCCGTGCCCGCCATCGTGGGACCGCCTCTCCGGTTGTCCGCCCCGCCTCTGCACCTTGCCATCGAGGCTCGGCGGCTCTGGCCTCGGGGGCGTCGTCGCGAGGTCGACCCTGGGCCAACGTATGAAATCTATATCACGCATACCTTGACGCATCTTGTGGTGCGTGTGACGGTTGGAGCCGGGCCAGCGCCCGCCACCGGCCGGCCGAACATCCGGTTGACCAGGTCAAATGCGTGGAAACGAGGTGCGGGGATGAGCCTTCCCGGAGCGTCCGGCGGGCAGCCGGGTCCGCAGCGGAGCGCCGACCAGGCGTCGGCGTTCACCGAGCCGGCCCGGGCGTACGCCGAGCTGGCCGCGGCAACCGACGCTTCGTGAGCGGCTCCCCGCGCCACCCCAACCAGGACGCCGGGCACCGGGCCGCGGTGGCCGACGGGCAACACCCGTTCGCGGTGATCGTCGGTTGCTCCGACTCCCGGCTCGCCGCCGAGATCATCTTCGACCGGGGGCTGGGCGACCTGTTCGTGGTCCGCACGGCCGGGCACACGGCCGGGCCGGAGGTGCTGGGCAGCGTGGAGTACGCGGTGACCGTGCTCGGCACCCCGCTGGTGGTGGTGCTGGGCCACGACTCGTGCGGCGCGGTCCAGGCGGCCCGCGAGGTCGCCGCCACCGGCGTGGCACCCCAGGGGCACCTGGGCGCGGTGGTCGACGCCGTGCTGCCCAGCCTCCGCCGAGCCGCGGCCGAGGGGATCGACGACATCGACGGCATCGTCGACGTCCACATCGCACAGACCGTCGAGACGTTGCTGGAGCAGTCATCCGTGCTGGCCGACGAGGTGGCGCGGGGGCGGTGCGCGGTGGTGGGCGTGTCGTACCGGCTCGCCGCCGGTGTGGTGCGCCCGGTCGCCGCCGTTCCGGCCGACGTCGCGGCGCTCGACGTACCCGACGAACCGTCGGCGTCCGCCGCGGCCTGACGCGACGAGGGCCGCCCCGCGACGCGGGACGGCCCTCGACTGCGAGAACGCGCGGATCAGAGCAGCGACATGTGAACGTGGTCGGTGTGGTTCGACGGCCCGCTGTACGACTTCCAGCCGGTCGCCGGGAACCAGATCTGCCGGTTCCAGATCACGTAGTAGATGCCGAGGCGGTCGGCGTTGCGGATGAGGAACGCGGCCACGTTGTTGCCGTACGTGCGGGTGTCCTCGTTGTGCCACGGGCTGAAGCCGCTCTTCTGCAACGACCAGTCACAGGCGCGGCCCTTCGGGTGCTCCCACGGCCCGCCGGAGCGGTAGCAGCCCACGAACCGGTTGAAGCCGGCCCGCTTGACCTCCTTGTACGCGTGCAGGGTGCGAGGCGTGACGCAGCCGGACGTGGTCGGATCGTCCTCGCTGCACGACTGCGGCTTCCAGTCGCCGTCGGCGGTGCGCCCCGGGCCGATCCGGGCGACCGGCGACGTGGCGTCCACCAGGCCGCCGGTGAAGCCCTTCCCGCCGACCAGGGCGAGCGCCTTGTCCGCGTCGCGCTTCTCCTTCGCCATCAGGGCGGTCTGCTTCTGCTGTTCCCGCACCTCCGCGTCGAGGGCCAGCTTCGCCTGTTCGGCGCGGGCCTTCACCGCGTTGACCTCGGAGAGCTTCTTCTCGTTGACCATGTTCATCTCGTCGAGCGCGGCGGCCCGCCGGACGAACGAGTCGGGGGCGTCGCTCTCCAGCAGCATCGCGATCGCGCCGATCCGGCCGGTCCGGTACGACTGGGCGGCGATCTGACCGACCTGCGGGGCCAGGGCGTCCAGGTCGGCCTTCGCGCGCTCCACCTCGGCCGCCAGCTCCGACTGCCGCTTCTTGGACTTGTCCAGCTGCGACTTCGCCGCCACGTAGTCCCGGTTGGTCTTCTCGATGACGTCGTTGAGCAGCTTCGGCTCGCCGTCCTCCTCGTGCCCGGACGGCGTCGGCGTCGTCGGGGCGGCGTGCGCCGGGAGGGGTCCGGCGAACACGGTCAGTGCGGCGATCACGGCCACCACGGGTGTCAACCAGCGGCGTAGGGGTGCCGTCACGATGTTCCCTTCCGTCGACCGCCGACCGGGTTAGCTGACGGGTTCGGGGCGGAAGTGGCCCCTACCGCTGACGCGGATTCACCCCACGTACCTGGGTTCCCGGCTCGCCGGTTGGCGATTGGGCGGTGGCACCGCAGGCGCCGATTCGCGCCTTCGGCGGTGACCGGCAGCGAGGTTACCCGAGAGTCGACCCCCTGAGCTACGTCCCGATGCCGACTAAAAGCGTCATTTCGCCATGGCGTTGAGTGACCAGTGATGCGGTTCTCAGGCCGGATGCCCGATCTGGTCACGCTGAGGAGTGTCACCATGCCGTATCCGTGCTCCTGTTCGGCTCTGGCCACCGGTCGGTGGCGGTGGGCGGGGGTGTCGTCCGCATCGGGTCCGGTCCGTCCAACGGGCCCGTTCGCGGGGAGCTCAGTGCGGCCAGGGCCTCCGCCCGGTCCGGCTGAGGCCGGGGGGCGGAGGGGCCGTCGGCCGGCTCGGCAGCCGACCGGCCGGCGGCGGTCACCACGGCGGCCAGCCCGGTGGTCAGCGGTACGGCGGCGATGAGGCCGAGGGTGGCCACCGCGCTGCGAACGATCTCCTGCGCCAGGAACTCGCTGGTGAGGATCTGTCCGAGAGGGCGCGTGTCGGCGGTGAGCAGGAGCAGCAACGGCAGCGAGGCGCCGGCGTACGCCAGCACGATGGTGTTGACCGTGGAGGCGATGTGCGCCCGGCCGACCCGGGTGGCGGCCCGGTAGAGCTGCAACCGGGTCAGCCCGGGGTTGGCGTTCGCCAGCTCGGTGACGGTGGCCGCCTGGGTGACCGTCACGTCGTCGAGCACCCCGAGCGAGCCGATGATGATCCCGGCGAGCAGCAGGCCGTGCAGGTCCACGTCGGCCTGGAACATCGACAGCGTGGTGGCGTCCTCGCTGCCGAAACCGGTGAGGTGGGTGGCGGCGGTGGCGATGGTGGCCAACACGCCGGTGAGCACCAGGCTGCCCAGGGTGCCGAGCACCGCGACGGAGGTCTGCGCGGTGATCCCGTGCGTCAGGTAGAGCACCACGAACATGATCAGGGCGGCGCCGACCACCGCCACGACCAGCGGTGACCGACCGGCGGCGATGCCCGGCAGCACGAAGGTGAGCAGGATGGCGAAACTGGCGGCCAGCCCGCCGAGTGCGGCCAGGCCACGCCACCGGCCGAACGCGACGATCGCGGCGGCGAAGACCACCGCCAGCCACACCAGGGGCGTGCCGCGCTGGTGCTCGGCGATGTTCCAGGTGCTGGCGCTGGGATCGGCCGGGTCGGTCAGCTCGACCAGGATGACCTCGTCGCCGACGTCGACCCGGGGCGCTCCGGGGCCGTCCGGTACCGGTGTCTGGACCTGCTGCCCGGCACTCGGTCCATCCTGCACCCGAACGTCCACCGTGCCGCACGGCCCGTCGCCGGCGTCCGGTGTGCCCTCCGGGGTCTGCGGCGCGGGCGGGCACGGCTCGGTCACCACGCGGGTCACCGTGCCCTGGTAGCGCGGGACGTCCGCGCCGCCGCCGGTCTGCGGGGAGGCGTCCCGGGGCCAGAGCACCAGCGCCGCGAGCACGGTGGCGACGAACAGGGGTACCACCGTCGCGACGAGGATCCGTCGTACCCGGGGCGGGGCGGACGGAGCGGAACGGCTGTGGTCGGAACCCAATGCGAGACTCCCAACGAATCCGGTGCGGGGTACGTGCCGGTGGGCCGGTTGGTTCACCGCCGCCGCGGAAACGCGGTGACGAGTGCGGCGGATCGCTGGATGACGATCGCTTGATCACATACGGTGAACGACCGGTCGGGCCGGCCGGGGGCGCCGCCGCGTCGTGGCGGTCCCGGCGCGGGACTGCGGAGCGGAATCCGGAGGGCCATCGTCGAAGATGCTAACGACCCCCGCTGCGGGACGCAGGTCGTGACGGAGTGTCGGGGTCCTCGAACCGCCCGCCTGGCGACGCGCGGACCGGGATGGTGGAGTCATGCGCGCTGAGTCACCGCCCCACCCGCACGGCCGGCATCATGGCGGGCACGACAAGCACGCCGGTCACGATCCGGCGATGTTCCGTCGCCGGTTCTGGGTCTGCCTGGTGCTCACCGTGCCGGTGGTGTTGGCCAGTCACCTCGTGGCGGACCGGCTCGGTCTGCGCTGGGACGTTCCGGGCCGTTCCTGGGTGGGGACGGTGCTCGGCTCGGTGGTGTTCTGGTGGGGCGGCTGGCCGTTCCTCGTCGGTGCGGTCCGGGAGGTCCGGGACCGCGCGCCGGGCATGATGCTGCTGGTCGCGATGGCGATCACCGTCGCGTACACCGCGTCGCTGGCCACCAGTGTCGGCGCGTTCGACCTGGACTTCTGGTGGGAGCTGGCCGCGCTGGTCACCATCATGCTGCTCGGGCACTGGCAGGAGATGAAGGCCATCGGGCAGGCCCGGGGAGCGCTCGCGGCGCTGGCCGCGCTGCTGCCGGACGAGGCCGAGCGGGTGAGCGCCGACGGCGGGGTCGAACCGGTGCCGGTCGGCGCGCTGCGGGTCGGCGACGTGGTGCTGGTCCGACCGGGTGGCCGGGTGCCGGCGGACGGGTGCATCGTCGACGGCGGCGCCGAGCTGGACGAATCGATGATCTCCGGCGAGTCGCGGCCGGTTGCCCGCGCGACCGGCGACCGGGTGGTGGCGGGCACCGTCGCCACCGACTCGGCGATCCGGGTCCGTGTCGAGGCCCTGGGTGACCAGACCGCCCTCGCCGGCATCCAGCGCATGGTCGCCCAGGCGCAGCGCTCCGGCGGGCGAGCCCAACTGCTGGCCGACCGGTTCGCAGCCGCGTTGTTCTACGTCGCCACCGGCACCGCCGTGCTGACCGTGCTGGTCTGGACGGCGCTGGGTCAGCCCGACGAGGCGGTGGTCCGTGCGGTCACCGTCCTGGTGATCGCCTGCCCGCACGCGCTCGGCCTGGCCATTCCGCTGGTCGTCGCGCTCTCCACCGCGTTGGCCGCGCGATCCGGGATCCTGGTGAAGGACCGGTTGGCGCTGGAGCGGATGCGGACCGTCGGCGCGGTGCTCTTCGACAAGACCGGCACCCTGACCCGGGGCGAGCACGCCGTCACCGACGTGGCGGCGGCGGGCGTGGAGCGGGACGAGGCGCTGCGGATCGCCGCCGGGGTGGAGTCGGACAGTGAGCACCCGCTGGCCCGGGCGATCGTCGCGGCGGCCGGGCCCGCCGGTCCGGCCCCGGCCGCCGGGTTCCGGTCGCTGCCGGGCCGCGGAGTGCAGGCAACCATCGACGGTACGGAGTACGCGGTGGGTGGGCCGGCGCTGCTGCGCGAGTTGGGGATGTCGCTTCCGGCCGACCTGGAGGCGGCGATCGGGCAGTGGTCGGCGAGAGGTGCGGCGGTGCTGCACCTGGTGCGGCTACCGGACGCCGTGCTGTGCGCGTTCGCGTTGACCGACGAGGTGCGTCCGGAGGCCCGGCGGGCCGTCGACGAGCTGCGCGCCGAGGGCGTCCGGACCATCGCGATGATCACCGGGGACGCTCGGCCGGTGGCCGAGGCGGTCGCCGCCGAACTCGGCTTCCGCCCCGGCGTCGACGAGGTCTTCGCCGAGGTGCTGCCGGCGGACAAGGACGGCCGGGTGGCCGAACTCCAGCGGCGGGGGTTGACCGTGGCGATGGTCGGTGACGGGGTGAACGACGCGCCCGCGCTGGCCCGCGCCGATGTGGGCATCGCGATCGGTGCGGGCACCGACGTGGCGATCGAGTCGGCCGGGGTCGTGCTCGCCTCGTCCGACCGCGCGGGGTGGGTGCGGTGGTGCGGCTGTCCCGGGCGTCGTACCGCAAGATGCGGCAGAACCTGGCCTGGGCGGCGGGCTACAACGTGGTGGCGCTGCCGTTGGCGGCCGGGGTGCTGGCCTGGGCCGGAGTGGCGTTGAGCCCGGCGCTGGCCGCGGTGCTGATGTCCGCGTCCACTGTCGTGGTGGCGCTCAACGCCCAGTTGCTGCGCCGGGTGCGGCTGGACCCGGAGCCGGACTGAGGGGCGTCAGCCGCGCTTCATGAGCCGGCCGACCGCCGCCATCATCTCGGTGGCCATCTCGTCGGCCCGACCCTCGGCCGCGCCCTCGTGCATGCAGTGCCGGGCGTGCCCGTCGAGCAGCCCCAGCGCCACCTTGTCGAGGGCGGCCTGGATCGCGGAGATCTGGGTCAGCACGTCGATGCAGTAGCGGTCGTCGTCGACCATCTTCTCGATGCCCCGAACCTGCCCCTCGACGCGGCGGAGCCGCGCGAGCAGTTGGTCCTTGCTGGCGGTGTACCCGCGGATCGGGGTGGGTGAGGTCATGCCGACCAGGATAGCCTACCCCTGGGGGGTATGGTATGGTCCTCCCTGGCAGATACCCCCACCGGGTACCGGTAGGCGAGGCGAAGGAGACGGTCCGATGGTCAACACGACGTACCAGGTGCAGGGCATGACCTGTGGGCACTGCGTCAGCGCGGTCAGCGCCGAGGTCGGCGCCCTCCCGGGTGTGCACGACGTCCAGGTCGACCTCGCCACCGGCCGGGTCACCGTGAGCAGCGACCAGCCGCTGGACGTGGCGTCCGTCCGGGCCGCCGTCGACGAGGCCGGCTACGACCTCGTCGACGGCTCCTCGGGAGGCCCGGCGTGAACACGGTGACCCGACTGGGCGGGTTCGCCCTCGGTCTCGTGGCGGTCTTCGGCACGGCGTACGGGGTCGGCCGCGTGGTCGACCCCGGCGCCCCCGCCGCCGAGAGCCGACACGACGGCGCCGCCACCAGCTCGGTCGGGGAGCACGACGAGACGGTCGACCGGCTCCCCGGCGGCCTGCTCGTCTCCGACCGTGGCTACACCCTCGAACCGGTCGCCGCCCCGGCCGGCGAGTTCGCCTTCACGATCGACGGCCCGGACGGCCGCCCGGTCACCCGGTACGACGTCGCCCACGACAAGCGGATGCACCTGATCGTGGCCCGACGGGACCTCTCCGGCTTCCGCCACGTCCACCCCGACCTGACTCCGGACGGCACCTGGCGGGTCGCCACACCCCTGGCCGGCCCCGGGCAGTGGCGGGCCTTCGCCGACTTCACCCCGGCCGGGGGTGAGCCGCTCACCCTCGGCGTCGACGTGACCGTCCCGGGGGAGCTGGCCGAACGGCCGCTGCCAGCCCCGGCGACCAGCACCGTCGTCGACGGCTACACGGTCACCCTGGCCGGCGAGCCGCAGCCCGGCCGCACCTCGCCGCTCACCCTGACCATCAGCCGCGACGGGCAGCCGGTCACCGACCTGGAGCCCTACCTGGGCGCGTACGGGCACCTGGTGGCGCTGCGCCGGGGCGACCTCGCGTACCTGCACGTGCACCCGGACGGGACTCCCGGCGACGGCCGGACCCGACCCGGCCCGACCGTCGCCTTCCTCGCCGAGGTGCCGTCGGCCGGCAGCTACCGGCTCTACCTCGACTTCCGGCACGGCGGGGCGGTGCACAGCGCCGAGTTCACCGTCGTCGCCGGCGCCGCCACGGCCGGGGGCGACCCCAGCCCGAGTGGACCCGCACCGACCGGGGGCGCCGAGCACGGCACCCCCGGACACGGGCACAACTGACGGGACCGGACGATGACCACCACCAGCAGACCTCTGCCCGAGGCGCCGAACCGGATCGAGTTGGCGATCGGGGGTATGACCTGCGCCGCCTGCGCCGCCCGGATCGAGAAGAAGCTGAACCGGATGGACGGGGTGAGCGCCACCGTCAACTACGCCACCGAGAAGGCCACCGTCCGCTACGCCGACGACGTCACGCCCGACGACCTGATCGACACCGTGCAGAAGACCGGCTACACGGCGGCACTGCCAGCCCCGCCAACCGCGGCGGCGGGCGAACAGCCGGCCGATCCGCTGCGCGGCCCACGTACCCGCCTCTGGGTGTCGGCGGCGCTCAGCGTGCCGGTGGTCCTGCTGACCATGGTCCCCGCCTGGCAGTTCGACTACTGGCAGTGGCTGTCGCTGACCCTGGCCGCCCCGGTGGTGGTCTGGGGTGGCCTGCCGTTCCATCGCGCCGCCTGGACCAACCTGCGACACGGCGCGGCGACCATGGACACGCTGGTCTCGCTCGGCACCCTCGCGGCGTTCGGCTGGTCGCTGTGGGCGCTGTTTCTCGGCGACGCCGGGATGCCCGGCATGACGCACCCGTTCCGCCTCGACATCACCCGCACCGACGGTGCCGGCAACATCTACCTGGAGGCGCCGCCGGGGTGACGGTGTTCATCCTGGCCGGCCGCTACTTCGAGGCGCGTTCCAAACGGACCGCCGGCGCCGCCCTGCGTGCCCTCCTCGAACTCGGCGCCAAGGACGTGGCGGTGCTCCGCGACGGCGTGGAGACACGGATACCGGTGGACCGGCTCGCCGTGGGCGACCGGTTCGTGGTTCGGCCCGGGGAGAAGATCGCCACCGACGGGGTGGTCGACGACGGCACGTCGGCCGTCGACGCCAGCATGTTGACCGGTGAGTCGGTGCCGGTCGAGGTCGGCCCGGGCGACGGCGTGGTCGGCGCCACGATCAACGCGGGCGGTCGGCTGGTCGTCACCGCCACCCGGGTCGGCGGCGACACCCAGCTCGCCCGGATGGCCGACCTGGTCGAGCAGGCGCAGAGCGGAAAGGCGGCCGTGCAGCGGCTGGCCGACCGGATCTCCGGTGTCTTCGTGCCGATCGTCATCACACTGGCCGTGGGCACCCTCGGCTGGTGGCTCGGCACCGGGGCCGGCCCGACCGCCGCGTTCACCGCCGCCGTGGCCGTGCTGATCATCGCCTGCCCGTGCGCGCTCGGCCTGGCCACCCCGACCGCGCTGCTCGTCGGCACCGGCCGGGGCGCCCAGCTCGGGGTCCTGATCAAGGGGCCGGAGGTGCTGGAGTCGACCCGGCGGGTGGACACCGTGGTGCTGGACAAGACCGGCACGGTGACCACCGGCCGGATGACCCTGGTGGACGCGGTGCCGGCGAGCGGCGAGGACCGCGCCGAGCTGCTCCGGCTCGCCGGGGCGGTGGAGGCCGCCAGCGAGCATCCGATCGCCCGGGCGGTCGCCGCGGGTGCCGCCGAGGCCGGCACGCTGCCCCCGGTCAGCGACTTCGCCAACCTCGAAGGGCTGGGCGTGAGCGGCACGGTCGACGGGCGGGCCGTGCTGGTCGGTCGGCCTCGGCTGCTGCGCGAGCGTGGAATCGACGTACCGTCGGAGGTCGAGCGGGCCGTCGGCGACGCGGAAGCCACCGGCCGGACGGCGATCCTCGCCGGCTGGGACGGTCGCGCCCGTGGCGTCCTCGCGGTCGCCGACGTGGTCCGGCCGACCAGCCGGGCGGCCGTGGCCCGGCTGCGTGCGCTGGGGCTCACCCCGATCCTGCTGACCGGGGACAACGCCACCGTGGCCCGTGCGGTGGCCGCCGAGGTGGGCGTGGACGAGGTGATCTCCGAGGTGCTGCCCGCCGGCAAGGTCGACGTGGTCAGACGGCTCCAGGCTGAGGGGCGGTCGGTGGCGATGGTCGGTGACGGGGTCAACGACGCTCCGGCGCTGGCCCAGGCCGACCTGGGGCTGGCCATGGGTACCGGTACCGACGTGGCGATCGAGGTATCCGACCTCACCCTGGTTCGGGGGGACCTGGACGCGGCGGTGGACGCCATCCGACTGTCCCGGCGCACGCTCGGCATCATCCGGGGCAACCTGTTCTGGGCGTTCGGCTACAACGTGGCTGCCCTGCCGTTGGCCGCCGCCGGGTTGCTCAACCCGATGATCGCCGGGGCCACCATGGCGCTGTCCTCGGTCTTCGTGGTGGCCAACAGCCTGCGCCTGCGCCGGTTCCGTCCGGCCGCCGGTGAGCTGTGATGGCGGTAATGGTTGGACCGACGAAGGCGGGGGTACTGCTGTAGTCGTAGCGACGCTCGCAATGGAGGTTGGCACATGGGTATCGACGACAAGATCAACAACGCCACCGAGGACGCGACCGGCAAGCTGAAGGAAGGCGCCGGTCGGGCCACCGACAACGAGCAGCTCGAGGCCGAGGGCCGCACCGACCAGTCCACCGCCAAGCTCAAGCAGGCCGGCGAGAAGATCAAGGACGCCTTCAAGAGCTGACGTGCGACGAACCCGCGCGCCGGGTCGGTGATCATTCACCGGCCCGGCGTGTTGTGTGTCCGGCCCCGTCTCGGTGACCCTGAGATCCCCCTGATTCCACGGTTGGTCCCCACTCCCACGCGCCGATACCTGCTAGCTTCTATTGGCATGTGCAAGGGCTGGTTTTGAGTGCCGCACCGCCGCCAACCGGCGACGAACTGGTCCGGGTGCTGGCCACCCTGGCCAACCCGCACCGGATGCGGGTCGTCGCCGCGCTGGCTCGTGAACGTGCCTACGTCAGCGGGCTGGCCCGGCAACTGGGCATCAGCCGGGCGCTGTTGCAGGTCCACCTACGGAAGCTGGCGGCGGCCGGGCTGGTCACCGCTCGCCTGGAGTTGTCGGAGGACGGGAAGGCCATGAACTACTACGAGGTGGAGCCGTTCGTGCTCACACTCACCCCCGAGGTCATCGCGGCGGCGGTCGAGACGCTGACCGTGCCCGATTCGGGCCAGCAGCCAGGAGCGGAGCGATGAGCGAGCACGACTGGACCGAGGTGGTCGGCGCGATCGGCATCTTCGCCCTGCTGATCAGCGTGTTCACGGTGACCGTCGTGCAGCTCGCCAAGACCCGGCGGGCCCGGTTCGAGGCGGCCCGCGCGGACGACTACCGCCGGCTCGCCGAAACCGCAGCCCAGGCCCAGGCGGAGAACGCCCGCCTGCTCGCGGCGATGGACGGCCGGCTGGGTGGGATGGAGACCCGGATGACCACCCTCGAACGCGTCCTCCGCGAGGTCGACTGACCTCGGCGGACGAAGACCCCGGGCCGTCGAGCGGCTACTCGACGGCCCGGGTGGAAGCAGCATCACCTCGCCCACTGGGCGGGTTCCACCGGTAACGCTCCTTCGAGGAGAGGACAGCACCTCATGCTGCGCGTACGCAAATCCGCCGTCGGCTGGGCGGTCGCCCTGGCCCTCACGGCCGCCGGCCTGACGCCGGCCAGCCCGGCCACCGCCCAACCTGCCATCGACTGGCGGCCCTGCGCCAAGGACGCCACGGCCGAGTGCGGCACCCTGTCGCTGCCGGTCGACTGGAACCACCCTCGGGGAGAACGTTTCGAGCTGGCTCTCGCCCGCCGGGTCGCCACCGATCCGGCCGCCCGCAAGGGTTCGCTGGTGTTCGGCCCCGGCGGGCCCGGCGACAGCGGGGTGGACCGGGTGGTGACCGGCAGCTCCCGGTTCAGCGCCGACCTGCGCCGCCGGTTCGACATCGTCAGCTTCGACCCGCGCGGCACCGGCGGCAGCCATCCGGTGGTCTGTTCACGGGACCTGCTCGCCCAGCAACCGCAACTGCTGACCGACCAGGCCCAGTTCGACGCCACGCTGGCCGGCAACGCGCTGCTGCGCGCCAACTGCCGGGCCCGCACCGGCCCGCTCTACGACCACGTGGACACGACCAGCGCCGCTCGTGACCTCGACGCGGTCCGCGCTGCGCTCGGCGAGCGTCGGCTGACCTTCCACGGCAGCTCGTACGGCACCCTGCTCGGGCAGCGGTACGCCGAGCTGTTCCCCGACCGGGTTCGGGCCGTGGTGCTGGAGGCCGCGATGGACCACAGCCTCGGCACCCGCGCCTTCCTCGACACCCAGGCGGTCACCGCCGAGGGCGCGTTCGACGAGTTCGTCGCCTGGTGTGACCGGTCCACCGCCTGCGCCCTGCACGGGCGGGACTTCCGGGCGATCTGGACCGGGCTGCGCGCCCGGGCCGAGCGGGGCGTCCTGACCGACCCGAAGCGGCCCGGGGTCCTGCTGACCCCGTTCGAGCTGACCCGGCTCACCCACAAGGAGTTCTACGACACGTGGCGGTGGCCGGGGCTGGCCGAGTGGCTCCGCACGATGGGGGCTTCCGCCTCGCCGACCCCGGGGGTCGCGGCCGATGCCGGGGCGACGGGCGACGCCGTGGCCCCGTACCCGTTCGCGGTCTTCTGTCAGGACTGGAGCCTGCCCGTCCGCGACTACCGGGAGTACGCCGGGCACCTGCGCCGGATGGCCCGGCTCGCACCCGACCTCCGGTACCCGACGGCGGTGTTCGCTCTCGTGACCTGCCTGGGCGCTCCGGCGCCGGTCGCCAACCCGCAGCACCGCCTACGGGTCCGCAGCGATGTGCCGCTGCTGATCGCCGCCACCGTGCACGACCCGGCGAGCGGATACAACTGGGCCACCAACGTGGCGCGACAGTTGGGTGGGCACGGTGTGCTGCTCACGTACCAGGGTTGGGGGCACGGCAGCTACACCAGCAGCCCGTGCGTGCGGCGAGCCGTCGACTCCTACCTGATCGATCAGGTGGCGCCCGCCCGGGGCGCCACCTGCCCGGCCATCGCACCCGAGGCGTGACCGCACGCCGTCGGCCGTCGGGTGGTCAGGTCCACCCGGCGGCCGGCGGCGGTGTGCTCAGGGGCGTCGGGTGGCCCGTACGACGACGTCGTGCAGTGGATTCTCCTGCCCTCCGGGGCCGGTCACCGTGCGGTGGTGCTCCTCGGCGGTGGTGACCTCCCAGGTGGCGGGGTCCAGGCCCGCGGTGATGTCCGCTACGGTGACCGACGCTTCGGCGGGCGGGTGGTGCCCGTGCCCGGTGGCTCCTGGAGCGTGCAGGTGCCCGACGATCAGGAGGGTTCCGCCGGGCGCCACCCAGGTGGAGATGCGGTCGTAGAAGGCCAGTTGCGGCATCGCCGGGTGCGCGTAGTGGGTCGTCACCAGGTCGAACCGTGTTCCCGGATCCCAGGTCGTCAGGTCCGCCTCCACCCACCGCACCCGCTCGGACACCCCGCCGGCCGTCGCGCGTCCGGCGGCGACGGCGAGGGCGGCGGACGCGATGTCGACGGCGGTGACCTGCCAGCCGTGCCCGGCGAGCCAGAGGGCCTCGGCGCCGGTGCCGCACCCGGCGTCCAGGGCCGTGCCGGGCGTCAGGCCGGTGGTCTCACCGGCCAGGTACGGGTGCGGGGGACCCGCGCCGGCGGCACCTGAGTGGCCGTGGTGCGTCTGCTGCCAGTGCCGCTCCCAGTAGTCCCTGTCGAAGTCGTGCTGCTCTGTCATCTGGCTGCTCCTTCGCCTGTCGGCTGCGACTGTGACCGGCATCGGAGCAATATGCAAAACCTCTTGCCGGTTTGGCAAAAAGCGAACTCGTCACTGCCCGGCCAGCCGGGCGGCCTTCAGCTCCAGGTACCGCTGCTCGGGCCGGCTCGTGGTGCCCCGCGCCGCCGCCAGGTACGCCGCCCGCGCCGCTTTCGGCTCCCCGGCCAGCTCCAGCAGGTGCGCCCGGACGGCGGCGAGCCGGTGGTGCCCCGCCGTGCGCTCGTCCGCGTCGAGGGGTGTGAGCAGGGCGAGCCCGGCCCGTGGCCCGTCCACCATGGCCACGGCCACCGCCTGGTTGAGGGTGACCATCGGATTCGGGGCGATCCGGGCCAGCAGCCGGTAGAGCGCGACGATCTGCCGCCAGTCCGTCTCCGCCGCCGTCGGCGCCTCGGCGTGCACGGCCGCGATCGCCGCCTGGAGCTGGTAGGGGCCGGGCGGCGACCAGGTCAACGCCTCGGTGATCAGCGCGACCCCCTCCGTGATGGCGGTCGCGTCCCACCGGGTGCGGTCCTGCTCGGCCAGCGGCACCAGCTCCCCGTCCGCGCCCACCCGGGCTGCCCGGTGCGCGTCGGTGAGCAGCATCAACGCCAGCAACCCCGCCACCTCACCGTCGTCGGGCAGCAGGCCGTGCAGGATGCGGGCCAGCCGGATCGCCTCGCCGGTCAGGTCGGCCCGGCGCAGATCCGGCCCGCTGGACGCGGTGTACCCCTCGTTGAAGATCAGATAGAGCACGCGCAGCACCGTCCGCAGCCGCTCCTCCCGTTCACCCGGCCCCGGCATGTCGAAGCGGGCGCCGGCCGCCTCGATCCGCTGCTTCGCCCTGCGGATCCGTTGGCTCATCGTCGCCTCGGGCACGAGGTGCGCCCGGGCGATCTGGGCGGTACCGAGTCCGCCGACCGCCCGCAGCGTGAGCGCCACCTGCGCCGATCCGGCCAGCGCCGGATGACAGCAGAGGAACAGCAGGGTCAGGGTGTCGTCGGCGTCCGCCACCGCCGGCTCCGCGTCGGCCGGCGGCGCCACTGCCGCGTACGCCGGCTCGCGTACCGCCACCGCCACCTCGCGTTCGCGGCGGGCGTGTTCGCTGCGCCACTCGTCGGTGAGTCGGCGGGTGGCCACGGTCAGCAACCAGGCGCGGGGATTGTCCGGTAGGCCCTGCCCGGGCCACTGCGTCGCGGCGGCGAGCAGCGCCTCCTGGACCGCGTCCTCACACCTGTCGAACTGCCCTTGGCGGCGGACCAGCAGGCCGAGGACCTGCGGCGCGAGCGTGCGCAGCAGATCCTCGACCGTCCGGTCGTCGGTCACATCTCCGTCCCGGCCTCGTCCATGATCGGACGGACCTCCAGGGCGCCGCCGAAGCGCACGTCCGGCCAGCGCGCGGCGATCTCGGCGGCCCGTTGCGGGCTGTCGCAGTCGACCGTCAGGTAACCGGCGAACTGCTCCTTGCTCTCCATGAACGGCCCGTCGACGACCTCCGGGTGGCCGCCGGCGAGCCGGACCGTCAACGTCTGCGACGGGTTGGCCAGCGCCTGGCCGCCGACCAGCTCGCCGGTCTCGGTCAGCTCCTTCATGATCTCGTCGACCTCGCCGAACAGGGCGGTGCGGTCCTGCTCGGTCAACTCCTCGGTGAAGCCGGGCCGGTTCCAGATCAGCAGCATGTACTTCACGGGGATGCTCCTCAGTCCTGGTCGCACCCCGGTCGGGGCGCGGCTCACCGGAGGGTCGGAGTCGTCACCCCGTTCCCTACCGCGTACCGAAGAAAATCGCAGAAAATCTTCTCCGGCGGCGGTCCCACGCCGGGCGGATCAGCGCCGATCGGGTCGGCCGGGCACCTGTCGAGGTCTTCCGCCGCCGCCGACGTCCAACGACGCCCGGTCGGCGGCCGAGGTGCCGGAGGACCAGCCCTCGGCGTCGCGGACGCTGAGCCGGTGCCGGGTGACGCCGGGGAAGAGCGTGTCCAGCCGCTCCTGGACCGCCTCGCCGCGCGCGGCGAGCACCGGTAGCAGCCGCTCCGGCCCGGCCGTCTCGACCGCCGCCCGGTCCGCCGCCTCGGTGGCCGCGCGCAGTCGCTCACCGATGCGCAACGCGAACGCGTTGAGGAAGGACTCGTCCCACACCTTCGTCCGCCGTCCCGACCCCGGTCGCGCTCGGCACGCCCACGCAGCATCGCGGCGGTGGCCTGGACCAGCAGCGAGGTGTAGAGCAGCTCCACCGCCACGAGATCCGCCGGCCAGCCCAGCACGGTGGTGAAACCCAGGTCGTCGGACCAGACCGCCTCGCACCGGTTCGCCGCCGCCACCTCCTGCACCAGCAGCGCCTTCGCGCCCGCGTACGGGGTGTCGGTGCTCAGCCGTATCCCGCCCGGCAGGTCGCCGTTCTCCGACCCGGCGGCCAGCAGCGCCTCGTCGATGCTGTGCCGGGCGATCAACTCCTGTGCCTTGCCCGTCAGCGCCTCCGCCTCGGCCGGGAAGGTGGTCGACTCGGCCTTCGCCAGCAGCGCCCGTACCCGATCCAGCATCGGCGACCCACTGCGGGCCGTGCCGGCCGCGCGGGGGATCGCCGCGCCGGTCGAGCCGGGCGGCGGGCGCAGCACCGCGATCGGCGGCAGGCTCTCCACCAGCGCGAGGACGTCGAGCGGCGGCGCGGAGCGCGGTCGACCCGGTCCAGTCCCTCCGCGGTGGCCCAGCCCGGCCAGCACGCCCCCGGTCGTCGGTGCGGACGTCGGCGGTCAGCTCGCGGAGCTGGTCGTCCCACCAGGCGGGGACCGGCTCGGCCTGTTCGCGCGCTGCGCGGCCATCGCGTCGCGGAGCAGCCGAGCCGCGCGGGCGTCGAGCCGCCGCGCGGTGAGCCGGTGCACGTCGGCCGGCTGCCAGCCACGCGGCCAGAGCCTCCCCAGGCCACGCACCAGGCGACGCAGCAACGCCGCGTCGACCGCCGTGGTGCCGTCCGCCGCGCCGGTGCCGACCATCAGCCGGTCCAGCTGACGTTCGGCCTGTCGTACGTCGGTGCCGCGCACCGCCGCGAGCGCGTCGGCGACGAGTTCGTCCGCGTCCGGCACGTGCACCTCCTTCTCGGCTCTCCTTCAGGTTCCATGATCATGCCGCTGGTCGTGCGGGAGTCGCGAAACGGGGCCGCCGTCGGGGCGCGTCACCTTGATCAACACGACTTCCCGGAAGTCGGGGTGTCCGACCTGGTGGGACACCCCGATGTCACTGACCTCGTGTTGATCACCGCGGCGCCGGGCATGGTTCGTCCAGTTCGGGGTAGTTCCTGCCTGACCCGACGCGGATGCGAGGTGTGCCGTGGCCGATTCGAGCCTGCCGAGTGCCCGCATCGTCGACGCCCGCTCCTCCACGCTCGCCGGCGTCCTGATCGGCATAGCCCTCATGGCCGCCGTGGACGAGATCGTCTTCCACCAGTTGCTGGCCTGGCATCACTTCTACGACCGGTCCACCCCGTCGATCGCGCTGCTCTCGGACGGCCTGCTGCACGCCGCCGAGCTGATCATCCTGGTCGGCGGGTTCTTCTGGTTCGCCGACCTGCGCCGCAGGCGCGCCCTGTCGGCCCGGCTGGCCTGGGGCGGCCTCCTGCTCGGCGCCGGAGGCTTCCAGCTCTTCGACGGACTAATCGACCACAAGGTGCTCCGGCTGCACCAGATCCGCTACGGCGTGCACCTGGTGCCGTACGACGTGGTGTGGAACGTGGCCGGCGCGGTGCTGGCGCTGGCCGGCGCGGTGCTGATCTGGTGGACCCGGTCCCGCGGCGCGGGTGACGGTCACCGATGACGGGACCGTCGCTGCTCGCGCACGATGGGCACGCGGCGGACGGGCCAGGCTGGTTGCCGCTGCTCCCGGTCGCGTTGCTGGCCGGCGGCTACGTGCTGGCCGCCGTACGCGACTCTCGGGGCTGGGCCCACCGGCGCACGGCGGCCTGGCTGGCCGGGTGCGCGCTGCTGGCGGTCGCCGTCGGGCCGCTGGCCCAGCTGCCCGACGACCCGCGCGGGCACATGGCGCAGCATCTGCTGCTCGGCATGTTCGCCCCGCTCGGGCTGGTGCTCGGCGCCCCGGTGACCCTGCTGCTGCGGGCCGGCCCTCCGCCGGTGCGCCGAATGGTGGGCCGGCTGCTGCGCTTCCGCCCGCTGCATCTGATCGCCCACCCGGTCACCGCCGCGCTGCTGAGCACGGGCGGGCTGGCGCTGGTGCTGCTCACCCCGCTGTACGCGGTGGCGGAACGCCAACCAACCCTGCACCACGCCCTGCACCTGCACTACGTGGCCGCCGGTTACCTGTTCGCCTGGTCGTTGGCCGGTCCGGACCCGGCGCCGCGCCGCCCCGGGCTGGCGGTGCGGGTCGGCGCGGCTGCTCGGCGCGGCGGCCGGGCACTCGGTGCTGGCCAAGTACCTCTACTCGAACGCCGGCACCCTGCCGCCCGGCCGCACCGAGCCGGATCCGGCGGTATTCCAGTCGGCCGCCCAACTCATGTACTACGGCGGCGATCTGGCGGAGCTGCTCCTGGCGGTGGCCCTCCTCGCCGCCTGGTACCACCGTCGAATCGGGAAGAGTCGGGACGCATCGACCAATGCGACATCTCCGGCAACACCGGTCGGGCCACCGTGACGATCCTGGAGGCGGCGACGGCGTCGGGTTCGGCGGCCCGCGCGCTGCGTCAACTGGTCGCATGACGCGGTGCGGGGGTTGATCAGGTGGCTTGTGCCCAGCCGGTGAGGATCTCCTCGACCGGCAGGGCGTCCCGCTCCGGGTCCGGCGCCGGGGTCGGCCGGGCTGTCGGCGTGCGGTCGAAGCGGGGTGCCGGGGCCGGCTGGATCTCGCCGCCCACCTCGACGAAGGTGCCCCGGGCGGCGTTGTGCGGGTGGTGGTGCGCCTCGCCGGGGGCGAGCACCGGCGCGACGCAGCCGTCCAGGTCGGCGAAGACCTCCGTCCACTCGTCCCGGGTCCGCTCGGCGAACCGCTCGGCGAACCGCCGCCGCAGCTCGTCCCAGCCGCTCGGGTCGTACTGGGCGGGCAGGTCCGGGTCGTCGGCGAGGCCGAGGCCGGCGAGCAGTACGGCGTAGAAGGCCGGTTCCATCGCGCCGACGGCCATGAAGCCGCCGTCGGAGGTGCGGTACGTGTCGTAGAACGGCGCCCCACCGTCGAACATGTTGCGTCCGCGCGGTGCGGACCACAGGCCGCTGCCGATGAGCCCGTGCAGGAACGAGGTGAGCAGCGCCGATCCGTCCACCATCGCCGCGTCGACCACCTGACCGACGCCGGAGCGTTCCCGTTCGAGCAGCGCGGCCAGCACTCCCACGGCGAGCAGCATGCCGCCTCCGCCGAAGTCGCCGAGCAGGTTCATCGGCGCGTACGGGCGCTCACCAACCCGGGCCAGCGGCTCCAACGCCCCGGCCACCGCGATGTAGTCGATGTCGTGTCCGGCCCGGGCCGCCAGCGGGCCGTCCTGGCCCCAGCCGGTCATCCGCGCGTACACCAGGCGGGGGTTGCGGTCCTGGCACACCTCCGGGCCGAAGCCGAGCCGCTCGGCCACCCCCGGCCGGTACGCCTCGACCAGCACATCCGCCCGTTCGACGAGACGCAGCAGGTCCGCCACGCCGGCCGGGGACTTCAGGTCCAGCGTGGTGACCCGCCGGCCGCGCTGCAACGGCCAGCCGGTCGGCGCGGCCAGCCGCCCCGCTCCCGGGGCGCCGGGTCGGTCGACCCGCACCACGTCCGCGCCGAGGTCGGCGAGCACCATGCAGCCGAACGGCGCCGGGGCGAGACTCGCCAGCTCCACCACCCGCATCCCGGCCAACGGCCCGCCGTGCCCCGCCGTCACGCGACGCACACCGGTTCGGCGGGACGGACAGCGAGCCGGTCGGCCAGGTCGTCGGGGGGTGTGAACCGGTCGCCGTGGCGGTCCCGGCCGCGTCCGCGTGGGGTGCGGACCGCGTCGTAGACGTACGCCTCAGAGGGCACGGGCGATCAGCTCCTTCATGATCTCGTTGGTGCCGCCGTAGATCTTCTGGACGCGGGCGTCGGCGTACATCCGGGCGATCGGGTATTCCGTTGTGTAGCCGTAGCCGCCGAACAGTTGCAGGCACCGGTCGATGACCTCGCACTGCCCGTCGGTGAGCCACGACTTCGCCATCGCCGCGGTGGCCACGTCCAGGTCGCCGCGACTGTGCCGGACGATGCAGTCGTCCAGGAATACCCGGCTGACCCGGGTGCGGGTGGCGCACTCGGCGAGCACCATCCGGGTGTTCTGGTGGCCCATCAACGGCTTGCCGAAGGCGGTGCGCTCCTTGGCGTACGCGACGGTCAGCGCGACCGCGCGTTCCATGGCGGCGACCGCGCCGACGCCGATCACCAGCCGTTCCTGCGGGAGCTGCTGCATGAGCTGGATGAAGCCCAGCCCTTCGGTGCCGCCGAGCAGGTTGGCCGCCGGCACCCGGAACTCGTCGAAGAACAACTCGGCGGTGTCGTTGGCGTGCAGCCCGATCTTGGAGAGCAGTCGGCCCCGGCGGAAGCCCTCCGGGTCGCCGCCCACCTCGCAGACCAGCAGTGAGACGCCGGCTGCCCGCTGCTCGGGGTCGGTCTTCACGGCCACGATGATCAGATTGGCCAGACCGCCGTTGGTGATGAACGTCTTCGCGCCGGTGACCAGGTAGTCGTCGCCGTGGCGGACGGCCCGGGTGCGCATGGCCTGGAGGTCCGAGCCGCCGTCCGGCTCGGTCATCGCGATCGCGCCGACCAGTTCGCCACCGCACAGGCCGGGCAGCCAGCGTCGCTTCTGCTCCTCGCTGCCGTACGCCGCCAGGTAGCCGGTGACGATTCCACTGTGGACGGCCAGCCCGAGGCTGCTCTCCCCGGTGTGCGCCTGCTCGTGCAGCATGACGGCCTCGTGGGTGAACCCCCCACCCCCGCCGCCGTACTCCTCCGGGACGGACAGGCCGAGCAACCCCAGCTCACCGGCGCGCCGGTAGTGCTCGCGGTCCGGGTGGCCCTGCGCCAGCAGGCGGTCGGCGTGCGGCAGCACCTCCTTGGTGAAAAAGGTGCGAGCCAGGTCGGCGAGGTCGTCGTGCTCCGGCTGGCGCCAGGGGGAGGGGGGATCGTCGGGTGGGGGCATGTGCACCACCCTGGCGCGCTGTTGGCGGCATGTCAATAAGTCTCGATCGTCGGCCGGGCGCAGGCTTTCGCGTCGTCCGCGAGGGGCGGATGCGCTGGTGCCGTCGCCGCCTCCACCAGCGCGGAGGCGCGCTGGTGGAGGCGGCGGGACGGGGGCTGATCGGCGACGAGCACCGCCAACTACCGCGTCGGGCGCCTCGGCGGCGGAGCCGGGTACTCGGACTGCAGTGCCGCGACCTCCTGGCGTAGCTTGCCCAGGTAGGGGTGGAAGGCGTCGCCTGGGCACTCGGTCGGGTCGGCCCCGACACTCGCCCAGTCCCGGTGACCCGAGATGACGTTCACCCTGCCGCCGACACCGCTGACCGGGTTGACGTAATTGGTCTGACCGGTGGGGTTGAGCCGACCCGTGGAGCTGAGCCCGTCCAGGACGAACACCAACGACCGGTGCGCCGCGGCGCTGGGCTGGCGGGACGTGAACCGGCCCAGCAGGCAGATGCCGATGTTGCCCGCGTTGTAACCACCCACGTGCGCGGCGTTGACCATGAGTGGCCGGCCGTCGGAGCCGAGGCCCGGACCGTAGACCGGGAGCGACCCCGCGTCGGAGTAGCGACCCTCGTAGATCCGCCCCGCCTCGTCGATCAACAGGTGGTAGCCGATGTCGCCGAACTCCTGCAGAACGCACTGGTCGTAGTAGATGGCACGGACCGTGGCCGCCGGGTCGGGGTCCTCGTTGTGCTCGTACACCCCGCTGTGGTGGACCGTCAGCGTCTGCACCGGAAAGAACTCGCCCGGCCACAGCTCGCTGCCGTTGTCCGCGAATCGGAGCGACTCGTCGGCGCCCCAGCGGGACCGGGGCAGGTACGTCGGCTGCCTACCGCCCCGCGACAGCGGAAGACTGTTCGTCTCCGGGTTCGCGATCGTCCGGCGAGCCCCGTCGACCATGTTCAGCTCGGCCACGGTGGCATCCGAGCCGTCTCCGACCTGGACCTCGTATCCCGTGGCGCCGTTGGCGACCACGATGCTGGACCGGGTCGAGCCCGGGTGGCCGTCCCGACCGTTCTGGCACGCGTTGAGTTCCAGCCAGTCGCTCCATCCGGTGCCGGTGCGCAGGCGCACGGCCGCCGCCGGACCGCTGTGCGCGATGGACAGGTGAGTCAACGGAATGGCTGGTGACGTCACCACCGTTCTGCTCATCAGTCGACCGCGGCGGGCGGCAAGTGGTGATGTCACTTCGGCGGAGGCGGGCGCGCGGCCGCCGCCGACCTGGCGAACGTACCGACGGCCGACAGGCCGACGGCCGCGCCGGCCGCGCCGGACAACACTCGACGTCGAGAAACCAAGATTCTGCTCCCTTGCTTGATGCCTCAGGCAGGTGCCAGCATGCCAGCCGTCAGCCCGGGCCGCTGGCACCTGGGGAGGCGCCACGGGCCGCAACGGCCAGTGGTGATCGCCTGGCCAAATCCCGCTATGGACACTAAAGCGGCACTCTGGACGTTCCGTTTACCGTCGATGAAGAGTCGCAGGGGTGCGGCAGAGGAACCGCCAGGCGCTGATGCCCCTGACCGTTCAGTGCCGAGCATGCAGGGCAGCCTGCCGTCGTGAGCTGCCGATAGGGTCGGGCAGATGAGTGTCGAGACGGCTCCTCGTCGCCGCCGGTTGGAGCCGGACGCCCGGCGCGGACAGATCCTGGCCTGCGCGGTCCGGCTGTTCGGCGAGCGCCCGTACGCGGACGTGTCGACCACCGACATCGCCCGCGAGGCGGGCGTTGCCCGGGGCCTGGTCAACCACTACTTCGGTGCCAAGAAGGACCTCTACCTTGAGGTCGTCCGGGTCATGGTGACCATCCCCGAGGTGGCCCTGGAGCGGCTGCCCAAGGGTGATCTGCGGACCCGGGTCGACGCCAGCGTGTCCTGGTTCCTCGATGTGGTGTCGCGGCACAGCACCTCCTGGTTGGCCGCCGTCACCGCGCGGGGGATGGGTGGCGACGTCGACGTGGAGCGGGTGCTCGCCGAGGCCGAGGAGGTCGCCGCGGACCGGATGCTCGTGGCCGTCGGGCTGGCCGACCAGGCCGAGCACCGCGAGGAGCTGCGCGGGATGGTCCGGGCGTACGGCGGACTGGCCACGTCGACCGCCCGGGAGTGGCTCCAGCGTGGCGCGTTGACGCGCGCCCAGGTGCACCTGCTGCTCACCACCACCCTGCTGACCATCGTCGAGCAGGTCATTCCGCAGGTCATCGCCGGTGCTGGTCCGACCCGGCCAGCGCACCCGGCTGCGCCTTGCGCCTAGGACGCCGAAGAGGTGATTCACCGGCCCGCATCGGGCCGGCGGTCCTCCGCGCGCCCGACTGGGCGGGCGACGCGGGCCATGGGCACCGGCCGCCGTCGATCAGGCGGCGCGCCGATCGCCGGCATGACCGGTACGCGCCGCCGGGGCGGCATGACGGTCGGCCGCCTGCGCCGGATACGACTCGGGGCGGACCACCCGCAGCGGCCGGTCCACCTCGTCGGCGCCGAACCGCCAGCGCGACGGTGCCGGCTGCCGCTGCGGCGAGGGCCCGCCGGGGCGCAGACCTGGCCGGGACAGCAGCACGGTGATCAGGTAGCCGACCACCAGGAAGCCGTGGCTGACCAGCCGCTCCCCGCCCACCGACCCGGTGACCAGGTCGTTGACCGAGAGCAGCAGCAGCGTGCCGACGAATGCGCTGAGCATCGGCAGCAGACCGGCGGGCGGGCTGCGGCGTACCGCCACGAAGAGGAAGCCGGCTCCCACCGCCACGTTCCATGCGGCGGACTCGTGCCACAGGTGCTGGCCGGCCGGGTGCAGGTGATCGGCGGCAGCGCCCCGACCCACCTGGGCCAGGCCGAGCACCAACTGCACCGCGCCGAGCAGTCCGAGCGCCGCGCGCAGCCCGGCGACCAGCGGGCCACGCCGGGGCAACCGG
>NZ_JAEVHM010000044.1 GCF_016802865.1 Micromonospora parastrephiae
CCGGCCTGGTCGCCGCTGGGTGGCTGGGTCATGTCTTTCCCCCGGGGGTGCGGCGCCCGTCGCCACCCCTGGCGTCGAGCGTGTATCGAGCGGGCGGCCGGGCGCAGCGCGACCGTCCGACCGGAAGGGTAGCGGGCAACCGCCGGATCGGTGTCGCCCCCACCGTGCCGCGGAGCCCACCGGCCCGACCGGCAGGACCTCGCTGTCGCGAACAGTCAGGCTTCCTACCTGCGATGTGTCGCATATGTGACTACGGGTGACCGACCGTGCGCGTCCTGTTGGCGGGACTGCCGCCGCCGACCTACCTTCGTCCCGGTGCGGGGGCGGAACGGACGAATCGTCCGGACCGGAAGCATGATCCGACTGGTACGACCGGAGGCAGTGCATGCGCGACGCGGACAACATCCCTCGCACCCAGTTCCCGACCAACGAGCGGCACCGCCGGACGGGGCCGGTGGGCGAGGCGGCTGGCGGGCCGGTCGGCAGCCTGCCGGTCAACGAGCGGTCCTACCGTCGGCTTCCGGAGCCGCCGGAGGTGGATCGCGCGTCCGGCCGTCCCTCCGAGCGGACCCGGGACGACGACGAGCCCGGCTTCGTCATCCACCTGCCGATCCGGGTGCCCGACCTGGCGGCGGCCACCGTGCTGGCCGGTCAGGTCGCGGTGTCCCTGGGCTTTTTGGCGGAGCTGGACGCGGGCGAGACCACCGTGTCGAACGCCGACGACCAGAACAACCGGCATCGGGTCTTCTGCGACCTGCTGCTGCCCGACCGGTCGCGTTGCCCGCAGGGCTACGAGCACCAGGGGCCGTGCGGCGAGCTGCCGACCGCGCCGGAGCAGCGTCCCGCACCTCGCTCGGCCAGCGGACCGTAGGCTGTGCCTCGAACAATTCCGCACCGAGAGGGAGCCCTTCAGCGATGCAGAAGTGGGAATACTCCACGGTCCCGCTGCTGGTCCACGCGACCAAGCAGATCCTCGACAACTGGGGCGAGGACGGGTGGGAACTCGTCGCCGTGATCCCTGGCCCGAACCCGGACCAGCTGGTCGCCTACCTGAAGCGGCCGAAGGCGTGAGCGCGAGGAGTGCAGCGCAGCGGAGCCCCGCAGTCGCGAACAAGGGGCCAGCGCCGCTGAGCGCGAGGAGTGCAGCGCAGCGGAGCCCCGCAGCCGCGAACAAAGGGGTGACGCGATGAGCAGCGGTCCGCACGCGAAGCTCGCCGAGCTGGGGCTCGATCTGCCCGACGTGGTGCCGCCGGTGGCCAGCTACGTGCCGGCCGTGCAGTCCGGGCAGCACGTGTACGTCTCCGGCCAGCTGCCGATCGCCGAGGGGAAGCTGCTGGCGACCGGCAAGGTCGGCTCCGGGATCTCCGCCGAGCAGGCGAAGGACCTGGCCCAGCGCTGCGCCCTCAACGCCCTGGCGGCGGTCGACTCGCTGGTCGGTCTGGAGAACGTGGTCAAGGTGGTCAAGGTGACCGGTTTCGTGGCCTCCGCGCCCGGCTTCACCGGACAGCCCGCCGTGATCAATGGCGCCTCCGACCTCTTCGGCACCGTCTTCGGCGAGGCCGGCCGCCACGCCCGCAGCGCCGTGGGTGTGGCCGAACTTCCCCTGGACGCCCCGGTGGAGATCGAACTGATCGTCGAGGTCGCCTGACAGCGCCCCGCGATCTTGCACTTCCGGCGGACGAAAGCCCTGAACAGGGATGAATCAGGGGCTGCAAGTGCAAGATCGCGGGGCGTGGCGGGCGGGGTCGTACGATCGCAGCCATGAGCGGGCACGTGACGGGGGCGGTGGCGGCGCTTGCCGACGAGCTGCCCCGCTGGGTTTCGCTGCTGCGTGCGCCGAACCCCGGCCCGATGACCCTCGACGGCACCAACACCTGGGTGTTGCGCGCCCCGGCGGCGGAGTACGCCGTCGTGGTCGACCCGGGGCCGGCCGACGAGGGGCACCTGGACCGGATCGCCGGGCACGGCCCGATCGGGCTGATCCTGATCACCCACGGCCACCCCGACCACACCGAGGGCTCCGCCCGGCTGAGTGAACTGCTCGGTGGTGTGCCGGTACGCGCCGTCGACCCGGCGCACAGCATCGACGCCGACCCGCTCACCGCCACCTCGGCGCCACTGGACCTGCCCGCCCTGGCGGTGCGGCCGGTGCCCACCCCGGGGCACACCGCCGACTCGGTCTGCTTCCTGGTCGAGCACGGCGACGAACGGGTGGTGCTCACCGGTGACACCATCCTCGGCCGGGGCACCACCGTCGTGGCCCACCCGGACGGGCACCTCGGCGACTATCTGAACAGCCTGGAGCTGCTCTCCGCGTACACCGGGATCCCGGCGCTGCCGGGCCACGGCCCGGCGCTGGCCGACTGCGCCGCCGCCGCCGACTTCTACCTGGCCCACCGGCGGCCCGGCTCGACCAGGTCCGTGCGGCGGTCGATGCCGGCGCCCGCACCCCCGCCGAGGTGGTCGCGGCGGTCTACGCGGACGTGGACCGCTCGTTGTGGTGGGCGGCCGAATGGTCGGTCCGTGCCCAACTGGAGTATCTGGGCGTCGGCACCGGGGAATCCGCGCCGGGGGTCAGTGGGTTGGAGCACATGTGACCTGCCCGGTGTGCGGAACCGTTGCCGTCCCCGGCGCGCGGTTCTGCCACAACTGCGGTGCCGCGCTGCCGGCCGCCGCGACGTTGCCGGCGGCCGAGCGTCGGGTGGTCACCGTGCTCTTCGGCGACCTCTCCGAGTTCACCTCCTGGTCGGAGGATCTCGACCCGGAACGTGTCGGCGCGGTCACCGACCGGGTGCTCGCGGCCCTCGCGGGTGCGGTGAAGACCTTCGGCGGGCACGTCGACAAGCTGACCGGCGACGGGATCATGGCCGTGTTCGGCGCCCCGGTGGCGCACGAGGACGACGCCGAACGCGCGGTCCGCGCCGCCCTGTCCATGCAGCGGGCCGTCCGCCGGGTACTCGACGACGAGCGGGGCGGCGGCGCGCCGCTCGGGCTGCGGGTGGGGCTCAACACCGGCGACGTCATCGCTGGCATCCAGGCCGCCATCGAGTACACGGTCATCGGGGACACGGTGAACACCGCCGCCCGGCTGGCCGATGCCGCCGCCGTCGGCGCCGTCTACGCGGGCGGGCGGACCGCCGCCGCGACCCGGCATGTGGCGTCCTGGCGGGCACTGCGCCCGCTGCGCCTCAAGGGCAAGCGTGAGCCGGTCGAGGCGTACGAGCTGTTGGGTCTGCTGGACGCGCCGGGCACCCGTTCGGGGCTGGGCGACGAGGCGCCCTACGTGGGCCGGGAGACCGAGATCGGCCGGGTGGCCGGCCGGCTCGCCGAGGTGATCGACCAGGGCGACCCGCGGGTGCTGCTGATGACCGCCGAGGCGGGTATCGGCAAGTCCCGGTTCGCCGCCGAGGTGGAACGCCTCGCCGCCGGGTACGACGTGGGCGCCGGCCGGTACGCCGCGCACACCGGTGCCCGGGTGCTCTCGGTGCGCTGCGCGGCCTTCGGCGAGCGGCGTCGCCTCGCGCCGCTGGCCGACCTTGTCCGCGCCGCGGTCGGCCTGCCGAGTGACGCGGCCACCGCGCTGACCCGGCCCGCGGTGGATGAGCGACTGCGCCGGCTCGGCCAGCGGCTCGCCCGCGCCGGCGGCGAGGTGCCCCCGATCGCCACCGACCAGCTGCTCGCCCTGCTCGGCTATGCCGAACTGCCCACGCACACCGGCACCGACAACGGCGAGTGGGGCGGCGCGGGCCCGCAGGCCGCGGACGCCGAGGCGGTGCCGAACGCGGTCGCCGACCTGCTCAGTGGGCTCGCCGCCGAGGCGCCGCTGGTGATCGTGGTGGACGACCTGCACGATGCCACCGCCGAGACGATCCGCGCTCTCGGGCTGACCCTGTCCCGGCTCACCGGCCCGGTGCTGGTGCTGCTGCTCGGCCGCCCCGAGCTGGTGCGTACCGCCGGTGCGCTGACCCGGGTCGCGGACGCCGAGGTGCACTCCCTGCCGCCGCTGCGCGGCGCCGACGCGGCCCGACTGCTCACCAGCTACCTCGGCGGCGGCAAGCTGCCGCAGTCGGACGCGGACCGGCTGCTCGCCACCGCCCAGGGCAACCCGTTCTACCTGGCCGAGCTGGTCACCCTGCTCATCGAGCGGGGGGCGCTCACCACCGCGGAGCGGCCCACCCCCGGTGCGCGGGATCAGGGTCCGGCATCCGGCTGGCGGCTGGTGCCCGGCTCGTTGGGCAGCCGGCTGCTCTCCCGGGACCTCGCCGCCGTCCTGGCCGCCCGGATCGACGCGCTGCCGCCGGACGCCCGCTCGGTGCTGCGGGACGCGGCGGTCGTCGGTGACACGGTGCCGACCGGTGCGCTGGAGGCGCTGCGTGAGCAGCGCGCCGGCCGCGACGGGCGACCCTCGGCGGTGGTCGCCGTGGAACTCGACCGGGCCGTGGAGGAGCTGCTGCAACGCCGGATGCTGCACCGCACCCGTGCCGGCTACGCGTTCGCCACCCCACTGATGCGGGAGGCCGCGTACGCCGGGGTGAGCAAGGCGGAGCTGGCCGAGCGGCACGCCGCGTTGGCCCGCTGGGCGGCGCCGGTGGACGGGACCACGGCCGGCACGGTGGGCGGGTTCACAGAGGAGGCGCGCGACGACTTCGTGGCGACGCACGTCGAGCGGGCCGCCCGGCTCGCCGACGCGGTGAAGTTGCGCCCGGACGCACCGGCCCGGGCGGTGGGCCCGCTCGGGGTCGCCGCGCTCGGTCGGGCCGCCCGCCGATCGCTGTCCGCCGGGGAACCGGCGATGGCGGTGGAGTACGCCGAACGCGCCGCCGAACTGGCCCGCGACGGGGTGCCGGCCGCCGACCGGGTCGTGCACGCGCGGGCGTTGCTCCAGATCGGCCGGGTCGTCGACGCGCTCGCGTTCGCCGAGAAGATCGCCGCGAACACGGGCGACGAGGCGGTGCGGGCCAGCGCCCTGCTGCTCGCCGGCCAGGCCCAGCAGACCCTCGGCGACCAGGGGCGGGCGGTGTCCGCCTGGCAGGAGGCGTTGCAGGTTGCCACGGCCGGCGGCCTACCCACCCTGCGCGCCTCGGCGATGCGCCGGCTCGGCATGGCCGACTTCGTGGGTGGGCGGTTGAGTCAGGCGAGCAGCCGGCTGGCCGCCGCCTACCAGGTGAGCCTCGGCGCGCAGGATCGACGCGGGCAGGCGTGGTCGTTGCAGAACCTGGCCTGGGTCACCACCACCCGGGGTGACTTCGCCGGCACCGACGCGGTGCTCGGCCGGGCCGCCCGACTCTTCGCCGAGTTGAAGGACCCGTACGGGCGCGCCTGGCTGCGGGGCACCACCGCGTTCGCCCGCCTGCTCGCCGGACGGTTGGGCGAGGCGTGTCGACTGGCGCAGGTCTTCCTGCCCTTCGGTGAGCGGGTCGGCGAGGCGTGGGCGGTGGGCACGCTGCGCGCGGTGGCGGCGTTCGCCACCGCCGAGTTGGGGGAGCTGGCCGAGGCGGACCGGGAGGCCCGACGGGCGTACCGCGAGTTCGCCGCGGCGTCCGACGACTGGGGGCGCGGGTTCGCGCTGGTGGTCCGTGCCGTGGTCGCGCGCGGGTTGGGCGAGCCGGAGCACGCGGCGGACCTGCTGACCGACGCCCTGTCGTACGCCGAGTTGACCTCGCATCCACTGCTCACCGGGATGGCCGGCACGTTGCACGGCTTCGTGGCCCTCGACATGGGCGACTGCGAGACGGCCGAGCGGGTGGCCCGCGCGGTGCTGACCACCGTCGAGCCGCACAACCCCCAGGCGCCGGCGCAGGTCGCACCCCGGGTGCTGCTGGCCACCGCCCGACTGGCCGCCGGTGACTCGGCGACCGCGGTCGGGCTGCTCGCACCGGTGGCGACCGCCGCCGCGAGCGCGCCGTCGCTGCTCTTCTCCCGCCGCCAGACGATGGCCCGGTACGCGTCGGCGCTGCTGGCGCACGGTCAGCGGGAGCAGGCGTTGGACTGGGCGCGGCGGGCGGTCACCGCGCCGGCGGAGGACGTCCGCAGTCAGGTGATCGCGGCCGGTGTGCTGGCCGAGGCGCTGGCGGCCTGCGGCCATCCGCAGGAGGCCCGGTCCTGCGCGGACGAGGCGGTCCGTCTGGCGTACGCCACCGAGCAGCGCAGCGAACGCGCCGCCGCGGAGTCCCTGCGCGCCCGCCTCTCCGACTGACCTCGGTGATCAAGAGGTTCGCGTCAGGAAACGGGCTTCTCGTGACCGGAACCTCTTGATCAACCAGCTGGGGAGCTGGGATCCGATTGTGGCGGTTTCGGGGATGTGATCGTCGGGCCCAGGGGCTAGCGTGTTAGCACCGTCGACTGGTCCACAGTGGTGGTCGTCGCCGTCGTGCCTGGGGAGGCTCTTCATGAAGCTGCCGCGTTCCATCGCGGGCTGGACCATCGCGGTCTTCGGTGTGCTGGCGCTGGTGATGGGCGCGATCGGGCTGCTCTGGCCCGAGGCGCAGCTGCGCATGCTCGGGCTCGACGTGCCGGCCACGCGTGCCGTCGGTGATCACACCGGCACGTTCCTGCTGGCGTCCTCGATGGCGGCGTTCAACATGGGCGTCTACTACCTGCTCGCCACGGTCACCGAGTGGCGGGTGTTCTACCGATTCACGGTGGTCTTCCGGCTGGTGACGTTCACCGTGTTCACCATCGCCGTGCTGGCCGACATCGCGCCCGACCGGTTCTTCGGGGTGGCCGCCTGGGAGGGGCTGGGCGCGGTGGCCACCGCGATCGGTCTGCGCCTGGATGCCCGCCGGGGCGCGTCGGTCGGCACCGACGCGACGCCCGCCGGTGCCGGCGCGTCGGACGACGTCGGGGACGCCGGGGCCGCGCCCGCGGACGCGGTGCGCTGAGCCGCCGGCAGGGTTGGGTATTTTCGAGCAGTGACCGACACCCCGACCGGAGGTTTGCCGGTGCCGAACGTGCCCGGTCTGACCGATTTGCGGGTCTTTGCCCGGGGTGGTTACGCGACCGTCTACCAGGCCACCCAGATCTCGGTGGGGCGCGAGGTCGCCGTCAAGGTGGAGAACCGGACGCTCGACAACGAGCGCGACCAGGCCCGCTTCCTGCGTGAGGCACGGGCGGCCGGGCGGATGTCGTCGCACCCGCACGTGGTGGACCTCTTCGACGTCGGGGTCACCGTCGACCAGCACCCCTACCTGATCATGGAGCTCTGCGACGGGTCGTACGCCGAACGGATGCGCACCTCGCCGCTGGGTCCGGTCGAGGCCCGCGACCTCGGCATGAAGATCGCCGACGCGCTCGCCCACTCGCATGCGGCCGGGGTGCTGCACCGGGACGTGAAGCCGGCGAACATCCTCTACTCCAACTTCAACTCGGCGGTGCTGGCCGACTTCGGCCTGGCCGTGCTCGCCGAGGCTCGGGACGCCTCGGTCACCCTGGAGGTGCTCACCCCGGCGTACGCGCCGCCGGAGATGTTCAGCCACAGCCCGCCGTCCCCCGCCGTCGACGTGTACGCCCTCTGCGCCACCCTCTACGCGGTGATGCACGGCCGGCCGCCGCGCTGGCAGTCCGAGCGCAATCCCAGCCTGGTCACCGTGCTGGAGATGTTCAACCAGCCGCTCCCCGGCCTGCCGGGCGTACCGGACGAGCTGATCGACGTGCTGCGCGCCGGCATGGCCAACGACCCGGCCGAACGACCCACCGCCCTCGAACTGCACGAGATGCTCGCCGGTCTGCCCCTCGGCCCGCCGTCGGCGCCGGTCAGCGGCGCCCCGGTCAGCGGCGCCCCGGTCAGCGGGGGCGCGACCTACTCCGGCCCGCACGTCGCCAGCCAGCCGCTTCCCCGCCCCGCCGTGGAGGACACCCACCCGACCGCCCCCGCTGGCCGGCGCTGGCGGCGACGCTGGTTCCTCGGCGGAGCGGGCGCGCTCGCGCTGGCCGCCTCGGCCACCGCCGGCGCCTGGGTGGCCGGCGGTTCACCACCGCCCGATCCGTCCCCCTCGGCCAGCCACGTGGCCGCGCCGGCGACCGGGCCACTGCCGGGCTGCACGACCGGCGCCGGCACGCCGACAGTCCTGCCCGAAGGCGCCCGCTGCCTGCCCGAGTTGGAGTGCTTCGGCCCGATGCGGATCCGCGGCACCCACGCCGAGGCGGCCCGCGTCCCGTGCTCCGGTCCGCACACCTGGGAGACGTACGCCGAAGGGCTCCTGCCGGTGTCGCTGGTCGGCGCCGAGTACGACGAGGTGGTTGCCGCCGGGCCGGTCCGGCAGGTGTGCAGCGTCACCACCTTTCGGTTGACCACCGGAATCGCCGAAACGACCGGATGGCACCTGGAGGTGTTGCCGCCTGTCGAGGGCAGCGTCGACCGGGCCTACCGGTGTCTGGCCGGGCGGGGCGTGAACGCGCTCACCGCGCCCACCCTCACCGATCGCTGAGCCCGCCCGACCCGCGCCGCCGGTCGCGCACCGCACGTAACGCGTCCCGGCTGTCCAGCGCGTCGAGGGTGTCCGCGTCGATCCCGTGCGGCATCAGCTCCAGTGGCCCGACCGCTGCCGATCGGTCCGCCGGCTCGGGGCTGTCGCCCTGTCGGGCGGCCGAGGTGGCCACCCCGGCGACCATGACCAGCAGGACGCAGAGCAGCGCGAGCGCCACGCCGAGCAGATCCTGGCGGCGCCAGACGACCAGCGTGACCAGCGGCGCGAGGGCTCCCAACGCCGCGACCACCGCCACCGTCCGCGCATCGGCCCTGGGCAATCGACTCACCCCTCCAGCATGTCCGGCCCGGGCGGCTGTCAACCACAGAGCCCGGCCGGCACGCCGACGGTCCGATCCCGACGGGCCCGGCGCGTGGGCCTACGAAGTGGACCAGAGTCGCTACTCTCGGTGTCCCGCAGGCTGTTGCGTCAGCGAGGTCACCATGAACGTAGGTAGCTCCCAGTCCCGGCTCCGCGCCGTCGCGACGACGCTGGCGGTCGCCGTGACCCTCACCCTGGCCGCCGCCGCAGGCTGCGACAGCCGCAAGGAACCGGACCTGTCGTCGGTGCAGGAGAAGCTGCGCGAGACGCACATCTACGGTCAGTCGAAGCTGCGCATCGGCGTCGCCACCAACGAACCGCTGATGGGCGAGCTGCGCAACGGTCAACACGTCGGCTTCGACGTCGAGATCGGCCGGTACGTGGCGGCGTCCCTCGGCTACGAGGGGGACCAGCGGCTGGAGTTCGTCTCGGTGGCCACCGAGGACCGCATCCCGGCCCTGCAGGGCGGCATGGTCGACCTGGTGGTGTCCAGCTTCTCGATGACCGAGGAGCGCAGGAAGCTGGTGAGCTTCGCCGGGCCGTACTTCGTCACCACACAGGAGGTGATGGTGAGACCCGACTCAAGGACAAGATCCGCACCATCGAGGACCTGCGTGACCCGGCCTACAAGATCTGCACCAGCGGTGGTTCCACCACCGAGGCCGAGCTGGAGAAGCACCAGGTCAAGGCGCTGGTGGTGAAGGACGTCGGTGACTGTGTCGCCGGTATCCGGGAGGGCCGCTACGACGCGGTCAGCTCCGACGAGACGATCCTCGCCGGGTTCCTGGCCAGCTACCCCAAGGATTTCGAGATCGTCGACATGCCGTTCGGCACCAGCGAACTGCTCGGCATCGGCGTGCCGATCGGTGACCCGGCGCTGCGCGACCTCGTCGCGTTCTTCCTGCAGAAGAGCTACCAGCAGGGCCGGGACGGGCAGGCGAGCCCGTGGCAGACGGCGTACAACCGGACCCTCGGCCCGTGGCTGAAGGCCGAGAAGCGCCAGCCGCAGCCCCTGGAGGTGCCGAAGCTGGTCGACTTCGACGACAAGGCGCCCGCGAAGTGAGCACGGCCGCGACCGCCACCGGCGGCGACGGCCCGGTTCCGCCGCCCCGCGCGGCCGTGCCGGCCGACAGCGGTCCGCCGGCCGCCGAGGTGGACGCAGCAGGGTGGCCCGTCGGTGTGCCGGTCGCCGAACCCGCCGAGCCGGTCGTCGCCGAGGCCGAGCCGGGACGCGTGCGGTGGGATCCGGCGGAGCGGCGCGCCCGCGCCAGCCAGTCGTTCTGGACCGCTCTGGTGGGCGTACCGGCGATCTTCTCGGTGCTCCGGCTCGGCGTGGAGGCCGGCGGAGAACTCCAGACCACGCTGCTGCTGGTGGCCAACGTGGGACCGGTCAATTTGCTCGCCGGCTTCCTGACCACCGCTGCCCGGCTGCTGTCCACCGGGCTGGTCGCCGTCTTCGCGCTCGGCGCGGTGCTGGCCGTCAGCGCGGATCGGCTGCCGCCGGGCGCCCGCCGTCGTCCCCTCTTCGCCCGCTGGGCCGACATCACTCCGGCCTGGGTGGTGTTGGCCAGCTTCCTGCTCGCCCTGCTCACCTGGCCGCTGCTCTACCTGCCACTGCTGTTGCCGGCGTTCGTGGCCGCGTTCCAGTTGCGCCCCGAGCGGCTGCACGAACGGGTCCTGCCCCGCCTGCTGCTGATCGTCGCGCTGCTCGCCGGGTACGGCTGGCTGCTGCTGCCCATGCTCCGGGACGCCTGGGAGCAGGGCGAGTGGCTGGTGCTGGCGCTCGTCGTGGTGCCGCCGCTGCTGGCCGTGTTCATCGCCGGGCCGCTGCCCGGCATGGTGATCCGGCCGCTGGCGACGCTGACCGAGGTGGCGGTGCTGGCCATGCTGGTCTGGGCCGCCCTTCCGGTGATCAGCACACCGGTGCTGCCGTTGACCGTCACGACCGTCGGGGCGGAGAACGGCCCCACCGAGGACGTACGCGGGCACGTCGTCACCACCGACGACGTCAACATGGTGATCCTTCAGGAGCAGGGCGGAGTGCGGTACGTCCCGGTCGGCCTGGTGCGCGCGCAGGTGCTCTGCCCGAGCGAGGAGGAACTGCCCCGGCACCGGCTGCGCGTCCACGACTTCCACATCGAGGATTCGCTGCTGGAGGGGATGGGCCGCCGGGTACGCCCGGTGCATCGCATCGACGCCGCCTGTCGCGCCCCCGGCTGACCGCCGCCGCTCAGTAGGACTTGTCCTGGCCCAGGACGTGCTGCGCGACGAAGTTGAGGATCATCTCGCGGCTGACCGGGGCGATCCGGCCGGCCCGGACCGCACCGAGCAGGGTGGCCACCCCGTACTCGGTGGTCATGCCCGCGCCACCGAGAGCCTGCACGGCGGTGTCCACGGCGAGCGCGGCGGCCTCCCCGGCGGCGTACTTGGCCATGTTGCCGGCCACCCCGGCCTCCAGGTCGCGGCCGGCGTCGTACAGCGTGGCGGCCTTCTGGATCATGAGGCGGGCCAGCTCGACCTGCACCGCCGCGTGCGCCAGCGGGTGCGACACGCCCTGGTGCGAGCCGATGCTCCGGCCGCCCCAGACCGTGCGGGTGGCGGTGTACTCGCTGGCCCGCTCGATGGCGTACCGACCGGTGCCGGCGCCCATCGCGGCTACCGTGATCCGTTCCGGGTTGAGCCCGGCGAACAGCGCCGGCAGGCCGGCATCCAGCGACTCGCCGACGAGCGCGTCGGCGGGAAGTCGAACGTCGTCGAGGTAGAGCAGGAACTGGTTCTCCGGGGAGACGATCTCCATGTCCAGCTTGGACCGCGTCAGCCCGGCCGCGTCGGTCGGCACGAGGAACAGCGCCGGCTTGAGCTTTCCGGTCCCGGCATCCTCGGTACGCGCCACCACCAGCACATGGGCGGCCTCGTCGACGCCCGAGATGTAGCACTTGCGGCCGGAGAGCAGCCAGCCCTCGCCGTCGCGGCGGGCCACCGTGCCGAGGCGGTGGAAGTTGGAGCCGGCCTCCGGCTCGGTGATCGCGAAGACGATCTTCTGGGAGCCGTCGGCGAGACCGGGCAGGTGCCGCTTGCGCTGCTCCTCGGTGCCGTGCCGGTTGAGCACGGTGGCCGCGATGGCGGGGGAGACCACCAGCAGCAGCAGCGGACATCCGGCCGCGGCCAGCTCCTCGCAGACGATGGCCAGCTCGGTGATGCCGCCGCCCCCGCCGCCGTACTCGGTGGGGATGTTGACCCCCAGGTAGCCGAGCCGACCCGCCTCCGCCCACAGCTCGGTGGTGTGCTCACCGGCCTTCGCCTTCTCGACGAAGTAGCGGTGGCCGTAGCGGCGGCCCAACGCCCGCACGGCGTCGCGAAGCTGGTCCTGCTCGGGGGTGAGGTCGAAGGTCATCGGGAATCCTCCTCTTCAGCGTCGATGACGGCCAACACGGCACCGGTGCGCACCTGACCGCCGGCCGGCACCGGCAGCTCGGCTACCACGCCATCGATCGGGGCGAGCACGGGGTGTTCCAGCTTCATCGCTTCCAGCGTGAGCAGTGGTTCGCCGGCCGAGACCCGCTGGCCGACCTGGACGTGCACCCGGGTCACTGCGCCGGGCAGCGGCGCGAGCAGCGACCCGGCCGCCAGTTCCGCCGCCGGCAGCGGGAGACGCGGCAGCTCGCTCAGGCTCGCCGCCCCGTCCGGGCCGTCCACGAAGACCTCCGGGCCCACCCGGTGTACGCGGTACGCGCACCGCACCCCGTCGACGTCGAGCACCACCCGCTCCGGGGTCGCCTCGACCAACTCCACGGCGGGCGGATCGCTGGCGCCGGGCTCGGCGGACCACTCGGCGAGCCCACCCGTGCGGTCCAGCCGGTAGCGGACCTCGACCTCGCCGTCCGGGCCGGCGAAGCGGGTGACCTGCGCGACGGCCGGCACGTTGCGCCAGCCCGACGGCAAGCCGCCCAGCACCCGGGCCTCGGCGCGGCGGCCGGCGGCCGAGGCGAGTGCCGCCGCGAGCGTCGCCAACGGGAGTTGACCGGTGGAGAGCAGGGGAGCGAAGACCTCCCGGTGCCGGTCCAGGAACCCGGTGTCGATCTCCCCGGCGGCGAACGCGGGGCTGCGCAGCACCCGGACCAGCAGGTCCCGGTTGGTGGTCACCCCGTGCAGTTCGGCCCGGACCAGCGCGGTGGCCAGCATCCGGGCCGCCTCGGCGCGGGTACCACCCCAGGCGACGAGCTTCGCCAGCATCGAGTCGTAGTGCACACCGACCACCGAGCCGGCCACCACGCCCGAGTCGAGCCGCAGGCCCGGCCCGACCAGCCCGCCGAACTCGGCCGCCACCTGGGGGACCGTGAACCGGTGCATCGTCCCGGTGGCCGGCCGCCACCCGGCCGCCGCGTCCTCGGCGCAGAGCCGTACCTCGATCGCGTGGCCGGTGCTCGCCGGCAGGGCCGCCGGCAGCGGCTCACCCTCGGCGACGAGCAGTTGCAGCCCGACCAGGTCCAGCCCGGTGCACAGCTCGGTCACCGGGTGCTCGACCTGAAGTCGGGTGTTCATCTCTAGGAAGAAGAACTCCCCACCCGGAGCGAGCAGGAACTCCACCGTGCCGGCGCCCAGGTAACCGACCGCCCGACCAGCGGCCACCGCCGCCTCGTGCATCGCCGAGCGCACCGACCCGGGTACGACCGCCGGCGCCTCCTCGACGATCTTCTGGTGTCGGCGCTGGATCGAGCACTCCCGGTCACCGAGAGCCACCACCCGTCCCTCGGCGTCGCCGAAGATCTGCACCTCGACGTGCCGGCCGCGTTCGACGTACCGCTCGATGAAGACCGTGCCGTCGCCGAACGCCGCGGCCGCCTCCCGGCGCGCGGAGGCGACGGCCTCGGCCAGCCCGACCGAGTCCCGGACGATCCGCATCCCCCGCCCGCCGCCGCCGGCGGACGCCTTCACCAGCACCGGAAAGCCGGTGATGTCCCCGGTGTCGGTCCAGCTCGGCAGCATCGGCACACCCGCCTCGGCGAGCAGCGCCTTCGCCGCCAGCTTGTCGCCCATCGCCGCGATCACCTTGGCCGGCGGGCCGACCCAGGTCAGCCCCGCGTCGGTCACCGCCGCCGCGAACTCGGCGTTCTCGGCGAGAAACCCGTAACCCGGGTGGACGGCGTCCGCGCCGCTGCGCCGGGCCGCGTCCAGGATCTTCTCGACCCGCAGGTACGTCTCGGCGGGCGCGTCTCCGGGCAACCGGACCGCCCGGTCGGCCTCGGCGACGAACGGCGCGGCGGCGTCCGCGTCCGAGTGCACGGCGACCGTCTCCACGCCGAGCGCCCGGCAGGTCGCGAAGATCCGGCGGGCGATCTCCCCCCGGTTGGCGACGAGCAGTTTCCGAATCGTCATCAGCGCTGAGCCTGCCTTTCGTTCGCGACTGCGGGACTCCGCTTCGCTGCGTTCCTCGCGCTCACGGGCTACATCCGGAAGACGCCGAAACCGTCGGCGCCCCTCACCGGGCCGTTGTGGATCGTCGAGAGGCAGAGCCCGAGGACCGTCCGGGTGTCCCGAGGATCGATCACGCCGTCGTCGTAGAGCCGGCCGGAGAGGAAGAGCGCGCCGGACTGCGACTCGATCTGCTGCTCGACCATCATCCGCATCGCCGCGTCGGACTCCTCGTCGTAGTCGCGCCCACGTGCGGCGGCCGCCTGCCGGGCCACGATGGACAACACCCCGGCGAGCTGCGCCGGGCCCATCACCGCCGACTTCGCGTTCGGCCAGGTGAACAGGAACCTCGGCTCGTACGCCCGGCCGCACATGCCGTAGTTGCCGGCCCCGTACGAGGCGCCCAGGTTCACCGTCAGGTGCGGCACCGTCGAGTTCGACACCGCGTTGATCATCAACGCGCCGTGCTTGATGATGCCGCGTTGCTCGTACTCGGTGCCGACCATGTAGCCGGTGGTGTTCTGCAAGAAGATCAACGGTGTGTCGGAGGCGTTCGCGAGCTGGATGAACTGGGCCGCCTTCTGCGCCTCCTCGCTGAACAGCACCCCCCGGGCGTTGGCCAGCACTCCCACCGGATACCCGTGCAGCTCCCCCCAGCCGGTGACCAGCGCGTCCCCGTACGCCGGCTTGAACTCGTCGAAGTCACTGCCGTCCAGGATCCGGGCCAGCACCTCACGCGGGTCGAACGGCACCTTCAGATCGGCGCTGGTGATGCCGAGCAGTTCCTCCGGGTCGTACTTGGGCCGCTGCGGCACCGCCGTCCGCGGCGACGGACCCTGCTTGCGCCAGTTCAGCCGGCGTACGCACTGCCGGGCCAGCCGGATGCCGTCCCGCTCGTCCACAGCCAGGTGGTCGGCGAGCCCGGACGTGGAGGCATGCATCGCCGCCCCGCCCAGCGACTCGTCGTCGGTGACCTCACCGGTTGCCATCTTCACCAGCGGCGGCCCGGCCAGGTAGACCTGCGACCGGTCCCGAATCATGATCACGTGGTCGGACATCCCCGGCACGTACGCCCCACCGGCGGTGGCGTTGCCGAAGACCACGCTGACCGTGGGGATGCCGGCCGCCGAGAGCCGGGTCAGGTCCCGGAACACCCTTCCGCCCGGGATGAAGATCTCCGCCTGGGTGGGCAGGTCCGCCCCGGCCGACTCGACCAGGTTGACCATCGGCAGCCGGTTGGCCAGGGCGATTTCACCGGCCCGTCGGGTCTTGGCGAGGGACCACGGGTTGACCGCGCCGCCGCGGACCGTCGGGTCGTTGGCGACAATCAGGCACTCCACGCCCTCGACCACGCCGATGCCGGTGACCACGCTGGCCCCCACCGGGAAGTCGGTGCCGTACGCGGCGACCGGCGACAACTCCAGGAACGGGCTGTCCGCGTCGACCAGCAGCTCAATCCGCTCCCGGGGGAGCAGCTTGCCGCGGGCGTGGTGCCGGTTCACGTACTTCTCGCCGCCGCCGGCCCGCGCCTGGTCCAGCGCGGCGTCCAGCTCGGCCAGCCGCTCCAGCAACGCGGCCCGGTTCGCCGCGTACCCGGGCGAGGCCGGGTCGATCGCGCTGCCCAGGATGGTCATAGGCCCATACCTTTCGCGATGATCTCGTTCATGATCTCGGTGGTGCCGCCGCCGATGCCGAGAATCCGCGCGTCGCGGTAGTGCCGTTCCACCTCGGCGTCGCGCAGATAGCCGAAGCCGCCGTGCAGTTGCAGCGCCTGGTCGACGACGTGGTCGCAGGCGGCCACCGCCACGTTCTTCGCCATCGCCACCTCGGTCACCACCGGCTCGCCCGCCGCCACCCGGGTAGCCACCTCGTGCACGTACGACCGGGCCGCCTCGGTTCGCGTGTGCATCTCGGCCAGCCGGTGCCGGATCAGCTGCCGGCTGGCCAGCGGCCGCCCGAAGGTCTCCCGGTCCCGGCACCAGCGCACGGCCAGTTCGACGCAGCGCTGCGCGGTCGCGTAGGCATGAGTCGCCAGCGAGAGCCGCTCGGCTGCGAAGTGCTGCATGATCGCCAGGAAGCCGGTGTTCTCCGCACCGATCCGGTTGGCGACCGGGACCCGGACGTCGACGAAGGACAGCTCGGCGGTGTCCGAGCAGTGCCAGCCCAGCTTCTCCAACCGGCGTCCCACCGTGAAACCGGGCGACCCCTTGTCGATGACCAGCAGGGTGAGTTCGCCGCTGCCGAGAAAGTCGGTGCACACCGCCGTGGTCACGAAGTCGGCGCGGTGTCCGCTGGTGATGTAGGTCTTCGACCCGTTCACCACGTAGTGGTCGCCGTCGCGGCGGGCGGTGGTGCGAATGCCGGCCACGTCCGAGCCGCCGTCCGGCTCGGTGATCGCCAGCGCGCCGATCATCGTGCCCGCCAGAGTGGGCCGGACGTACCGCTCGATCAGGCCGTCGTCGCCCGGCGACGAGGTGCCGCCGAGTCGGCCGCCCAGCGAGCCGCCGGTGCGGGCACCGGCCGCCGCGACCATGTGCGGCAACGCGATGCCGTGCGTGAACAGGGCCGCGACCAGCCCGGACGAGCCGCCGGAGCGGATCAGCTCCTCGGTCACGATGATCGAGTCGAGCAGGTCACCGCCGCTGCCGCCGACCGACTCGGGGAAGCCGATGCCGAGCAGGCCGAGCTTCGCGGCGTCGCGTGCAGGGCACGGGGTACCTCGCCGGCCCGCTCCCAGTCGTCCAGGTGCGGCAGCACCTCCCGGGTCACGAACGCGCGGGTCAGTTCGCGCAGGTGCCGCCGCTCGGGGGTGTCCACGATGCTCATCGGGTCACCTCGCCGGTACGTCGGCCGGCAGGTCGACGATCCGGGCGCGCAGCAGCTCACCGAGCGCCTTGGCCTGCGGGTCGAACCTGGTGGACGCGGCCACCCCCGCCCCGAGCAGGCCCTCGATCACGAAGTTCACCGCGCGCAGGTTGGGCAGCTCGTAGCGCCGCACCGGCAGCGGCGCGGTCTCCGGCAGCAGCGCGGCCAGCCGCTCGACGGTCAACCAGGCGCGCAGCCAGGCGTACCCGGCGTCGGAGCGCGCCCAGACACCGAGGTTGGCGTCCCCGCCCTTGTCGCCGGAGCGCGCGCCGACCAGCTCACCGAGCGCTCCGCGCCGGCTCGGACCCTCGACCGCGTCGCCGCCCGCCGCCGTCTCGGTCTCCGGGTCGGGAACGAGGGCCGTGCGGATCGGTGGGGCGATCGGCACCCGCTCGCCACCGGGCAGCACCGCGACGTGGCTCACCTCGCTCTGTGGTATCTCGTCGGCGGTGAAGACACCGTACGGGGTCGCGTCGCCCGGCAGCGTGGTCAGCGTGCAACCCGGGTACGAGGCCAGCGCCAGCTCCACCACGGCGGCCGAGAAGGCCCGTCCGGCCCGCGCCTTGTCGCTGTCGCGCAGGTGTACGTGCAGCAGGGCGCTGGCGGCCTCGGTGTCGGCGGCGTCCGGGTGGTCGGTCCGGGCCAGCGTGAACTCCAGCCCGTCCTTGCCCACCGCCTCCTCGATCTGCCCCCGGACCAGCGCCGCCTTCGCCTCGAGGTCGAGTCCGCAGAGGACGAACGTCATGGAGTTGCGGAAGCCGCCGAGGTTGTTGACGCCGACCTTGAGCGTGGGCGGTGGCGGTGTGCCCCGGACACCGGAGACCCGGACCCGGTCCGGCCAGTCGGGGCGCAGTGTCACCGTGTCCAACCGGGTGACCACGTCCGGCCCCAGGTACGCCGGCCCACCGATCTCGTAGAGCAGCTGGGCGGTGACGGTCTCGACGGTGACCGCGCCACCGGTGCCCGGATGTTTGGTGAGCACGGTGGAGCCGTCCGCGTACACCTCGGCGATCGGGAAGCCGGGGCGGTGCCCACCGTCGGGCAGTTCGGTGAAGAAGCTGAAGTTGCCGCCGGTGACCTGCGCGCCGCATTCGACGAGGTGTCCCGCGACGCTCGCCCCGGCCAGCTCGTCGAGGTCGTCGCGGCCCCACCCGTAGCGGGCGATGGCCGGGCCGACCACCAGCGACGCGTCGGTGACCCGCCCGGTGACGACCACGTCCGCCCCACCGTCGAGGCAGGCGGCGATCCCGAACGCGCCGAGGTAGGCGTTCGCGGTCAACGCGTCCGGCCGCTGGAGCGCGTCGCCCTCGACGTACCCCACCCGGGCGGTCAGGCCCAGCCGGGCGGCGAGGGCGTCGATGGCCGCGGCCAGGCCCGCCGGGTTCAACCCGCCGGCGTTGGTCACGATCCGCACCCCCCGGTCGAGGGCCGTGCCGAGGCAGGTCTCCAGTTGACGCAGGAACGTCTTCGCGTAGCCGAGGTCGGGATCGCGCAGCCGGTCCCGGCCGAGGATCAGCATGGTCAACTCGGCCAGGTAGTCACCGGTCAGGACGTCCAGTTCGCCGCCGTCGAGCATCTCCCGCCAGGCGGTGAACCGGTCGCCGTAGAAGCCGGAGGCGTTGCCGATGCGGATCACGCGCGTACTCCGCTCCCGCCCGCTGGCCTCCGGCCGTCACCCGGCGGCCCGGCGAACGCCTGCGCCACGTCGAGCCACTCGTCGGCGACCGGTCCGGTGGCCAGCAGGGCGAGGTCGGCGCGGTGGCGGCGTTGGGTGACCAGCAGGCAGAAGTCCAGGGCCGGACCGCTCAGCCGGTTGGCGGCGTCCGCCGGACCCCAGGTCCACGTGTCGCCGCCGGGCCCGGCCAGCTCGACCCGGACCGGCGCCGTCGGTACCTCCCGGCCGTGCGCGGCGAAGCCGTGCCCGAGGGTACGCACGCCCAGGTGCGCCACGTGCCGGAGCCGGTCGCTGGCGGGGCGGACGACGCCGAGGGTGTCGGCCACGTCCGCACCGTGTGCCCAGGTCTCCATCATTCGGGCGGTCGCCATCGAGGTGGCCGACATCCGGGTGCCGTACCAGGGCAGCTTCGCGCCGGCCGGAGTGGCGGCCAGTGCGTCGACGAGTGCGGTCCGTCCGGTCCGCCAGCGGGCGAGCAGCTCGGCCGGCGGGGCGAGGAACTCTTCGGCACCCGCGTCCACCATCCGGTTCACGTCCGGCGCGGCGGTCACCGTCGCGTAGAACGCCTCGTGGTCGGTGGCGGCCAGCAGCGCCACGTGGTCGGTCCAGGCGAGGTGGGCGATCTGGTGCCCGATGCTCCAACCCGGTGCGGGGGTCTGCCGCGCCCAGTCGGCCGCGGGCAGTGCGGCCACCATGGCGTCAAGCTGGGCGGACTCGTCGGCCAGGTCGGTGAGCAGGTCGGTGAGGTCGACCATGGTGCCTCCGGTCGGTGGGGCCGGCGGGGCCGGCGGTCAGGGCGTGAGCAGGGTCGCGAGTTGCCGTTTCCAGGTGACCAGCAGGGCGGTGCGGCGGGCCGAGTCGTCGTTGAGCAGGTTTGCCACCCCGAGCCCGCGCAGCAGGTCGAGGGTGGCCTGCACGGCTTCGCGGACGCCGGGTCGGCGCTCGTCGACGCCGAGCAGGGCAACGGTGAGGCGGTGCATCTCCCGGCCGACGGTCGCCTCCAGCGGCACCAGGGCGTCCCGAAGCTCCCGATCCGTGCGGGCGGCGACCCAGAGCTCGAGCGCGGCCACGAAGAGCGGCCCGGTGAACGCCGCAGCGAGCAGGTCGACCACCCGGTCCAACCGTTGTGGGCCGGCTGGCAGCGCCTCGGCCTCGGTGCGCAGCTCGTCGGCCCGCCGCTCGGCCAGGTGGCCCACGGCGGCCGTCACCAGTGCGGCCTTCGTCGGGTAGTGGTGCAGCTGGGCGCCACGCGACACACCGGCCCGGGCGGCGACCACGGTGGTGGTGGTGCCGGACCAGCCGTGCTCGATCAGGCAGTCGACGGTCGCCTCCAGCAGCCGGGCCCGGGTGGCGCGGCTGCGCTCCTGCTGAGGGACGCGCGTCGATGCGGTGGACACGGGAACAGCCTGCGGCCTACGAAACAAACAGTCAAGACTGACTTTTTCCGGGGCTGTCGTCGCCCCTGCGGAGGCACGGGGTGGGCCGGCAGCGGCGCGGCGCGGCGGTCGGGTGCACGGTGCTGGCTCGCTATGGGTGCTCGCTATGGTGCTCGCTATCGGTGCTCGATTCCGGTGATCGATTCCAGTGGTCGCGTCGGCCGATGTCGCAGACGATTCAGCTCCACAGGCACGCTGACCCACACCCCCGGCTGCCGCATCAGCGGCCGTCGCGGGGGCCGAAGACGACGAGCGCGTCGGCGTCGCTGTGTTGGGAGCGCAGGTACTCGTCGGCCCAGGCGGCGGCGTCGGGAAAGGTCGACTCGGTCGCCACCCGGGCGCACGCCGCGTCCACGTCGAAAGCGGTGCGGCGCAGCTGCACGCCCGGCCCGAGCAGCGCCCACCACGCGCCCACGCCCCCGTACGGCATGCCGACGCTGCCCGGGTTGACCACCAGGCGCCGGTCGACGAGCCGGGTGAAGGGCATGTGCGTGTGGCCGCAGACCACCGTGGAGACCTCGGCGGGGAGACCTCCGAACACCTCCGCCCAGCGCGCCATCCGTGAGTCGACGAGCACGACCTCCTCGTCGTCACGGGGCGTCGCGTGGCAGAACAGCGTCGGCCCGAGGCCGTCGATCTCGACCGTCACCGTCGCCGGCAGCGCGGCCAGCCGGGCCACCTGATCGTCGCGGAGCTGCCCCGCGGCCCAATTCGAGACCGGAAGAGCCGCCTGACGCCCGGAGCGCGCCTCGACCAGCTCGCGGTCGGCGTTGCCGCCCACCCAGCTGACGCGATCACCGAGGTCGGCGAGCACGTCCAACACCTCGGCCGGCTGCGGGCCGGCAGCGATGTCGCCGGTCAGCACGATCAGATCGGCGGCGGCGACGTCCGGCTCGGCCAGCACGGCCTCCAGCGCGGGCAGTACGCCATGGATGTCCGACAGCACTGCAACCCTGTTCATCATGGCCCCACCCTCGACGCTCGCGTCGCTCAGAGCCAGCGATTCTGCGCCGGGCATACGAAACGTCCCCGCTTCCCGTCAGTGACGGAAAGCGGGGACGCGACGTACCACTCAGACGCGGGCGCGACGGGCCAGGCGCTCCGGGTCCAGAATGATGATGCTCTTGCCGTCCAGCCGCAGCCAGCCGCGCGAGGCGAAGTCGGCCAGGGCCTTGTTGACCGTCTCCCGGGAGGCGCCGACGAGCTGGGCGATCTCCTCCTGGGTCAGGTCGTGGGTCACCCGCAGCACACCGCCGTCGCGGGTGCCGAAGCGACCGGCCATCTGGAGCAGGTTCTTCGCGACCCGGCCCGGCACGTCCGTGAAGATCAGGTCGGCGAGCGAGTCGTTGGTCCGGCGCAGCCGTCGGGCGAGCACCCGGAGCAGTTGCTCGGCGATCTCCGGGCGGTTGTTCAGCCACGGCCGCAGCGCCTGCTTGCGCAGTCGTACGAGCCGGGTGTCCGTCACCGCGGTGGCGGTCGCCGTACGCGGACCCGGGTCGAAGAGCGACAGCTCGCCGACCATGTCCGACGGGCCCATCACCGCGATCAGGTTCTGCCGGCCGTCCGCGGCGCGGCGGCCAACCTTGATCTTCCCGGACAGCAGGATATAGAGACTGTCGCCGGGCTCGCCCTCATTGAAGACGACCTCGCCCTTGCGGACCTCGATCGTCTCCATCTCCTTGGCAAGCGCCTCGGCAGCTTCCGGGTCGACACCCTGGAAGATCCCGCTGCGGGCCAGTACCTCATCCATCGCGCACCTCCGGTTACGCGTGCCGTCCGTCGGCCGGGTCCGCCGTCCGCTGATCCCCTCGCGCGCCGCCAAGTCTAGGCGCACGTGAGCATGAATCAGAGGTCGGCCCTGGAATCTTGATCGGTAGGCGTAACCTGCCCGACGTGCTGAGCGAGCCAACTCTGACCAGTCGCGCCGAGGAAGGGCGGGACGTGCCGTTGCTCGTCTGGCGCGCCAGCGCACCCCTGCGGGCGGTCAGCAGCGGCCCGCTCGGCGGTGGAATCGGGGTGCGGCGCTGGGTCCTGAACGCGACCGTGCCGATGTCGTACGACCGGATCGATCCGGCCGCCCACCTGGCGGCGCTCGCCGCGGACCTGGCCCTCGACGGGCCCGGGGTGGGCCTGCTGACCGGCGTCGACGTGGCCGAGGTGGTGAGCCGGACCGACACCGGCGTGCGGGCCTGGGTGACGGTCGGCCTCGGCATCCCGGTGCTCGCCGCCGCGCCGGCCCCGACCGCGCTCACCCAGCGTGTCGGCACGGTCAACATCGTGGTGTACGTGCCGGCCCGGCTCGCCGACTCGGCGCTGGTCAACGCGGTGGCCACCGCTACCGAGGCGAAGGCCCAGGCGATCATGCAGCTGGCCTTGCCGGGCACCGGCACGCCGACCGACTCGGTCACCGTGCTCTGCCCGGTGGACGGGCCGGAGGCCGCGTACGGCGGGCCGCGCTCCGCCTGGGGCGCTCCGCTGGCCCGCGCGGTGCACGCGGCGGTGCTCGCCGGCGGCGACCGGCCGGTCGTGCCCTGGTCGGAGCGGCTGACCAGCTGAACATTCGACCGATCGGCCCTCGTCGGCGCGTTTACGGACCGGTAGGGTCGCGGGCGATGTATGCTCCCGCACCCCCTCGCGTCCCGCCCGCGTCGCCGCGTCGCCCTCGGCCTCGCCGCGCTGCTGGCCGCCCTGCTCGTCGCCGGCTGCTCCGACGCCCGCGGTGAGGCGCCGGTCTGGCAGCCGGGTGCCGGTGGTGGCACCGGTGCGCCGGTGACCACGGCCGGCCCGAAGGCCGGCGGCGGCGCCTCGACGGGCGGTGCGGGCGGTGCCGTCTCGCTCTCCGCCACCGGCGACATCATCATGGGCAACGCGCCGAGCCGACTGCCCGCCGGCGGCGGCAAGGGCTTCTTCGCCTCGGTCAGCGAGGCGCTCAAGGCCGACCTGGTGATGGGCAACCTGGAGGAGCCGCTGACGGTGGACACCGGCACCGGCAAGTGCGGGGCCAACTCCACCCGCTGCTTCCAGTTCCGGGCACCCCCGGAGTACGCGGCACACCTGCGCGACGCCGGTTTCGACGTGCTCAACCAGGCCAACAACCACGGCTACGACTACGGGCCGAAGGGCTACGAGAACACCCAGAAGGCCCTGGAGAAGTACGACCTGAAGCACACCGGTGCGCCGGACCAGATCACCGTGGTCGACGTCAAGGGCGTCAAGGTCGCCGTCGCGGGCTTCTCGTCGTACGTCTGGTCGAACAGCCTGATCGACATCGCCGCGGCCAAGGCGGTGGTCGCCAAGGCGGCCACCATGGCCGACCTGGTCGTGGTGCAGGTGCACATGGGCGGCGAGGGAGCGGAGAAGACCCGGGTGAAGCCGGGCACCGAGATTTTCCTGGGCGAAAACCGGGGCGACCCGGTGAAGTTCTCGCACGCCATGATCGACGCCGGCGCCGACCTGATCGTCGGGCACGGGCCGCACGTGCTGCGGGGGATGGAGTTCTACCAGGGGCGCCTGATCGCGTACAGCCTGGGCAACTTCGCCGGCGGCGGCAACTCGCTGAGCAACACCGGCCGGCTCGGCTGGGGCGGGGTGCTGAAGGTGTCGATCAAGCCGGACGGGAGCTGGGCCGGCGGCTCGTTCACCTCGACGTACATGAACTCGGCCGGCAAGCCGACGATGGACCCCGACGGCCGGGGTCTCGGCCTGGTCACCGAGCTGAGCCGTACCGACTTCCCGAAGGGCGGCGCCCGGTTCGACGCGCAGGGCAAGATCAGCGCGCCGACCGCTGGTTGACCCGCGGAGGAACGTCCGGGGCGCGACGTAGGCTGACCGTCGTGACCAGTAGCCCTCCCGGTGCCAGCGAGACCGACCTCGGGCGCAAACGCCGTGCCCGCAAGATCGGCCGGGTGCTGGCCGAGACGCATCCCGACGCGCACTGCGAGCTGGACCACTCCAACGCGCTGGAGTTGTCCGTCGCGACCATCCTCTCCGCCCAGTGCACGGACAAGAAGGTCAACGAGGTCACCCCCAAACTCTTCGCCCGCTACCCGACCGCGGCGGCGTACGCCGGGGCCGACCGGGGCGAGATGGAGGAGCTGATCCGGCCCACCGGCTTCTACCGCAACAAGACCGACTCGCTGCTCAAGCTCGGCCAGGCGCTCGTCGACCGGTACGACGGCCGGGTCCCCGGCCGGCTCGCCGACCTGGTGACGCTGCCCGGGATCGGCCGCAAGACCGCGAACGTCATCCTCGGTAACGCCTTCGACGTCCCGGGCATCACCGTCGACACGCATTTCCAGCGGCTGGTCCACCGGTGGCGGCTGACCACCGAGACCGACCCGGTCAAGATCGAGCACGCCATCGGCGCGCTGTACGACAAGCGCGACTGGACCATGCTGTCGCACCGGATCATCTTCCACGGGCGACGGGTCTGCCACGCCCGCAAGCCCGCCTGCGGCGCGTGCACGCTCGCGAAGCTCTGCCCCTCGTACGGCACCGGCCCGACCGACCCGACCGCCGCCGCCAAGCTGCTCAAGGGCCCCCGGGCGCGTGACCTCGCGGTGGCGGCCGGGGTCGACCCGGAGCTGGTGCCCGCCCAAGCGGTCGCCCCGGAGGTGCCGTGAACCGGCGCCTCGCCCTGCTCGTACTGCCGCTGGTGCTGGTCGTCGCCGGCTGCACCGCAGGCACGGCTGACGACCCCGCGCCGGCTCCGGCCGCCGCCGAGCGCCCGTCGCCGTTCCGGGACTGCGCCGCGCTCGGCACGGCCCCCCACCGCGCCGTCGCCCGGCACGACGGGCCCTGCCACGCCCGGTTCCGGCACGTCGACGGCACCCGGCGGCGAGGCTCTGCCGGAGCTGACCCTGACCTGCTTCACCGGCGGCGCCCCCGTCGCTCTGCGGGATGTGGCCGGTCCGGCTGTCATCAACGTCTGGGCCTCCTGGTGCGGGCCGTGCCGCAAGGAGCTGCCCGCCTTCCAGCGGCTCAGCGAGCGCGCCGCCGGCCGACTCCAGGTGGTCGGGGTCAACACTCAGGACAGCCGGGGCGGCGCCCAGTCCATCGGCGAGGACTTCGGCGTACGGTTCCCGATGCTGGTCGACCAGGGCGACGCGCTGCAACGGGAACTGAAGCGCAACGCCTTCCCGCTGACCCTCTTCGTCGACGTGCAGGGCCGGATCCGGCACGTGGACGCCAGCGGGGCGCTCGACGACGCCCAACTCGCCAAGCTGGTCCGCCAGCACCTCGGCCTGGTGGTGCCGGCGTGACCCGCCGACCACCCGACTGGATCGAGCCGCTGCTGACCCGGCTGGGCACCGCCCGCGCCGAGGACTTCACCCGACTGACCACACCGGCCGAGGGCGGCCGGGAGAGCGCCGTGCTGGTGCTGCTCGGCGAGCAACCCGGCCTCGGCCCGGACGTGCTGGTCCTGCAACGCGCCGCCACCCTGCGCAACCACGCCGGCCAGCCGGCCTTTCCCGGTGGCGCGGCCGACCCGGAGGACGCCGACGTCCGTGCGACCGCGCTGCGCGAGGCGAACGAGGAGGTCGGCCTCGACCCGTCCAGCGTGACCGTGCTGGCCGAGCTGCCGAAACTGTGGATCCCGGTCAGCGACTTCGTGGTCACCCCCGTGCTGGCCTGGTGGCACGACCCGCACCCGGTGCATCCCCGGGAACCGGCCGAGGTGGCGCACGTGGCACGACTGCCGGTCAGCGAACTGGTCGACCCGGCCAACCGGCTGCGGGTCCGCCATCCCAGCGGCTGGATCGGGCCGGCGTTCTCGGCGCGCGGAATGCTCGTCTGGGGTTTCACCGCCGGGGTGCTGGCGACCCTGCTGGAGATGGGCGGCTGGGCGCGCCCGTGGCCACGCGGCCGGGTGGTGGAGCTGCCTCCCACCGGGGCGACCCCGGCACCGTCGGCCGGCACCGACGAGATCGACGAGACGGCCCTGCGCTGACCGCGCGGTCACCTTCCGCAAGCGATGGTCATCTCGCGGGCGTCCTGCCCGTACGCTGGACCCGTGTCCGCCGTGGATCTCGTCCTGTTGCTGCTCATGCTCGTGTTCGCGATCAGCGGATACCGCCAGGGCTTCGTCATCGGAATCCTGTCGTTCTCCGGCTTCTTCCTGGGCGCTCTGCTGGGTCTCCAGCTCGGGCCCCTGCTGGCCCGACAATTCGTGGACAGTGGCACCCGGGTGCTGATTTCGCTGGTGGCGGTGTTCGGGCTGGCCGTGCTCGGTCAGGCGTTGGCCGGTTGGCTCGGTTCACACCTGCGTAAGACGATCACCAGTGAGGTGGGAAGGCGGGTCGACGACGTCGGCGGCGCGTTCGTGTCGCTGTTCGCGGTCCTGCTGGTCGCATGGCTTGTCGCGGTGCCGCTCGGGTCGTCCTCGCTGCCCTGGCTGGCCGCCTCGGTCCGCAACAGCGCGCTCATCACGGTGGTCGACCGGGTGCTGCCGGACCAGGCCCAGCAGCTCTCCACCGCGCTGCGGGACACCGTCGACACCAACGGCTTCCCGGACGTGTTCGGTGACCTCGCGCCCACCCGGGCCCGGCAGGTCGAGCCACCCGACCCGGCGTTGGCCGGCTCCCAGATCGTGGTCAACGGGCAGCGGTCGGTGGTCAAGGTGCTGGGCTCCGCGCCCAGCTGCTCGCGTCGCATCGAGGGCTCCGGTTTCGTGTACGCCGACGACCGGGTGATGACCAACGCGCACGTGGTGGCCGGCACCCGGTCGGTGGCCGTGGAGCTGGGCGGCGAGCGGTACGACGGCCAGGTGGTCGTGTACGACCCGGACCGGGACCTGGCCGTGCTGCACGTGCCCGGGATGCCCGGCCCGTCGCTGCGCTTCGCGGCCGGCAACGCGGGCAGCGGCTCCGACGCGATCGTGCTCGGCTTCCCGCTCGACGGCCCGTACAACGCGCAGTCGGCGCGGGTACGCGACGTGGACCGGATCACCGGACCGGACATCTACTCCTCCGGCGACGTCACCCGGGAGATCTACACGATCCGGGCGCTGGTCCGCAGCGGAAACTCCGGCGGCCCGCTGGTCTCCGCCAACGGCCTGGTGCTCGGCGTCATCTTCGCGGCGGCGGCCGACGACCCCAACACCGGTTTCGCGGTGACCGCCGCCGAGGCCCGCCCGGTGGCGCTGGCCGTGCCGAACGCACCCGGGGCGTCGGCACCGGCGAGTGCACCTGAGCGGCGCGCGGGGTCAGGTTCGGGCCGGCGCGGCGACCGGCAGCTTCGCCCGTCCCCACCGCAGCCCTCGGTCCAGCACCGCACGAGCCATGATCGCGACGCAGGTGCCGCCGTTGAGGAAGGACGCCACCACGTCGCTCGGGTGGTGCATCCCCCGGTACATCCGGGTCAGCGCCACACCGAGCGGCACCACCAGCAGCAGCGTCCACCAGGTGACCTTCGCGCCGGTGCTGCGCGCCCGCAACGCCATCAGCACGGCGATACCGACGTAGAGCGCCACCGCCGCCGAGGTGTGCCCGGACGGGAAGCTCGACGTGGGCGGCGAGACATCCATGTGGTCCACGGCAGGCCGCCGGCGGTCGATGGCCAGGGTGGTCAGCAGGAACACCAGCGCCTGGGCGGTCACCGCCGCGCACAGGAACAACGGTTCCCGCCAACGGTTCAGCCAGAGTCGCAGCGCCAGCGCCACCAGCACGGTGACCACGACGATCAGCTGGGTGCTGGCCAGCGTGCTGAACACCAGCGAGACGCTGTTCCAGCCGGTGGTGCGGTCGGCGGCGAACTCCCGATTCACCGCGTCCTCCACGGTGAACGGCCAGGTCCGGTCGAAGACCCGGGTGACGAGTACCCCCAGCAGCACCATGACGCCGAGCAGGAGGGAGACCGGCAGCAGCACCCGCCGGACGATCTGGACCACGGTGTCGGACATGAGCCGGCCAGTACCCTGCTGGCGTCGTCGGCACGCCTCAGGTCGCGTCCGGGTGCCGCTCGACCTCGGGAGCGATGCCCTCCCGGGCCGGTCGGACCGGCCGCAGACCGGCGTGCGCCCGCCAGTTGGTGAACGCGGCGGTGGTCGCCGCGACCACCGCCGTACCGAGCAGCCAGCCGCCGACCACGTCGCTGGTGAAGTGCACACCCAACGCCACCCGGCTCAGCCCGGTCACCACGGTGAGCAGCACCCCGACGACCCACAACACGACCCGCCACAACCCCCGCCCGGCGTACGGCAGGAAAACCAGCAGCAGCACCCCGGCGGCCAGGGTCGCGTTCAGCGCGTGCCCGGAGGGGAACGAATAGCCGGCGGCCCGTGCCACCGGGTCGAGCAGCTCCGGCCGGTCCCGGCCGACGAGCAGCTTGAGCAACGGACCCATCAGCCCACCGACCACCAGGGTCGTGGCCGTCCAGGCGGCCAGCCGGCGGGCTTTCCGGCGCAGCAGCCAGATCACCAGGAGCAGGGCGGCGACCCGCAGGGGCATGGGCGCGAACACCTCACTCCAGACCCGCATCAGCGCGACCCAGGCCGGATGGTCGAGCGCGTAGCCGTGCAGCGCGTCGGTGACCGACGTGTCCAGCCGATGCAGCGGCGCCCAGGCCCCGAGGACCAGCAGCGCCAGCAGCGAGAACGGCACCAGCACCAGGAACGCCGCCGTCACCGCCAGGGTCAGTCGCAACCCCAGCGAATGATCCGGGTCGAGGCGGCGGCGCTGCCAGGACGGGCGACCGGGGACGAGGGTGCGCGGGCCGGACGTGCTCATGGCGACGGTTCTACCCCACTCGTGGCCCGCTCAGGCCTGCCGGTACGACCCCGGGTCAGCGGGCCCGTTGCCGGAACCGGCGCACCATCAACGCCGTACCCGTCACCAGGGCGACGAAGAGCACCGCGCCGACCCACAACTGTTCGGGTGCCGAATCGTCCTGCGCGCCCGCCGGACGCGCCGTCCACCGGGTCTGGTGGCGGGGGACGGTGAGACCGAGGGGGTCGCTGCCCGCACCGGCCACCGGACTGTCGTCGCCGGAGCCGGGGGCCGGACCGAAGCCGACCACACCCGGCGAGGTCTGGTCGTCCAACGGGTTGGCGGCCACCGGCGGCACCTGCGCCGTCAGCGCGGCGACCGGGTCCACCACGCCGTACCCGAAGCGGTCGTCCCGGCCGGTCGGGCCGATGTCCCGGGCGGTGACGAGCAGCCGGTTGACCACATCACCCGCGGACATCTGCGGGTAGCGCGACCGGACCAGCGCGGCGGTGGCGGCCACCAGCGGCGCGGCGAAGCTGGTGCCCTGCACCCGCCAGTACCCGCTGGGAGGACGGGCGCCCACCAGGCCGTTGGCGGGGGCGGTGAGCACCGTCGCCCGGCCGGTGATCGACCCGGACCACAGGTTGTCGCTGCTGCGCTCCAGCCCGGAAACCGCGATCACGCCCGGCTCGCGGGCCGGATACCAGACCTTCAGGTCGGTGGAGGTGGCGAGGTTGCCGGTGCAGGCCACCACCACCACGTCCCGGGCGAACGCGTAGTCCAGGGCCGCGGCCAGGGCCGGGCTGTCGCCGCTACCACCCAGCGACAAATTGATCACGCGGGCGCCGTGGTCGACCGCCCAGCGGACTCCCTGCGCGACGATCAGGGCGTCGTCGTACCGGTTCCTCTCGTCGAGCACCCGGACCGGCAGGATCCGGGCGTCCGGTGCCAGCCCGACCACGCCGTGCTTGTCATCGTTGCGCCCGGCGATCAGGCCGGCGACCGTGGTGCCGTGCCCCACCGGATCCGGCCCGGCGCCGCCAGCGGGGCCCACCAGGTCGTTGCCGGACAACACCTGCCCGACAAGGTCGGGATGGTTGGGGTCCACTCCGGAGTCGACCACCGCCACCGTCACGCCCCGCCCGGTCGAGGTGCGCCAGGCCTCGTCGGCCCGCAACTCGTCGAGCTGCCACTGCTCGTCGCGGACCTGGTCGGTGCGGCTCACGCTGTCGCCGGGGGCCAACGCCACCGGCGCGCGGCGAGCTGACCGCCGGTGGCGGGCACGGCGACGGGCGCGGCGGCCGCGGTCGGGGCCGCCACGGCGAGCACCGCCGCCAGGCCGAGCAGCGCCCGTCGGGTCGCTGCCGGACCGCTGTGCCGAACCCCAGTCACATCCTCAGCCATTCATCCCGACGGAACCATGACGATCGGAGATTACCGGTTTCCCCACCCGTCACGGGAAGAACCGGGGGAACAGGTCACAGTGGCGGCAGTTGGGCGAGCTGAACGAGGCGTACACCCTCCCGGCGGGTGACCAGCCGACCACGGCCCGGCGGCAGCGGACCGGGTCGGACCGGTCCCACCAGCGCCCCCTCGTCCGGGCTGCCGGCCATCACCAGACCGGCCGTGGAGAGCTCCCGCAGTCGCTGGACGATCGGCTCGTACTGGGCCCGGCCCGCGCCGCCCGAGCGGCGCGCCAGCACGAGGTGCAGCCCCACGTCCCGGGCGTGCGGCAGATGCTCCTCCAGCCCCCGCAACGGGTTCGCCGGGCCGGCCGCCACCAGGTCGTAGTCGTCGACCAGCACGAACAGCTCCGGCCCGGACCACCAGGACCGGTCGCGCAACTGCTGCGGGGTCACCTCCGGGCCGGGAGCCCGCCGCTCCAGGTAGCCGGCGGCCGACTCGACCAGGTCGGCGGTGTGGGCCGCCGCGGTGCCGTACCCGATCAGGTGCGGCGTCTCGATGGCGCCCAGCAGGCTGCGCCGGTAGTCGACCAGGATCACCCGGGCCTGCTCGGGAGTGAACCGGGTGATGATCGAGGTGGCCAACGCGCGGAGGAACGACGACTTGCCGCACTCCGCGTCCCCGAAGACCACGAGGTGCGGCTCGGCGGCGAAGTCGAGCACCACCGGGCGCAGGTCCGCCTCGGCGATGCCGATCGGCAGCCGCAACCCGGTCGTCGCGGCGAGATCCAGATCGGCGTACGGCAGCACCGGCGGGAGCAGCCGCACCCGGGGTGCCGGAGGGCCGCCCCAGCTGCCGGCGATCCGCTTGACCAGGCCGGCGGTGTCCCCGTCGCCGACGAGTTGGGGCAGCGCGGTGAGGAAGTGCAGACTCTCCGCGGTCACCCCCCGGCCGGGGCGCTCCGGCACGTTCGCGGCCGCCCGCCGGGCCACCAGCGAATCGGTCGGGTCGCCGAGGCGCAGTTCCAGCCGGGACCCGAACAGGTCCCGGATCGCCGGTCGGAAATCCAGCCACCGCAGCGCGGTGGCGACGACGTGCACCCCGTACGACAGGCCGCGGGTGGCGAGGTCGGTGATCAGCGGCTCCAGGTCGTCGTACTCGCCGCGGACGGTGCTCCAGCCGTCGATCACCAGGAACACGTCGCCGAACGGGTCGGCTCCCGCCTGGCCGCCGGTCGCCGCCGCCGCGCGGCGCTGCCGGTACGCCGCCATCGACTCCACGCCCAGCTCCGCGAAGCGGCGCTCCCGGTCAGCCAGCAGGCTCGTCATCTCGCCGACGGTGCGCCGTACCGCCGTCGGGTCGGCGCGTCCGGTCACCCCGCCCACGTGCGGCAGGTCGCGGACGGCGGCCAGCCCACCACCGCCGAAGTCGAGGCAGTAGACCTGCGCCTCGGCCGGGGTGTGGGTGAGCGCCAGCGCGCAGATCAGCGTGCGCAGCACGGTGGACTTGCCGCTCTGCGGCGCGCCGACCACCGCGACGTGCCCGGCGGCGCCGTCCAGCGCCAGCCAGAGCAGGTCCCGGCGCTGCTCCAACGGCCTGTCCACGATCGCTACCGGCACACCGAGCGCGCCGTGCAGCTCCGGATTGCCCACGACGAGCCCGCGCGTCGGATCCACCTCGACCGGCCCCAGCAGTTCGTCCAGGGCCGGTGGCTCGCCGAGCGGCGGGAGCCACACCTGGTGGGCGGGTGGGCCCTGCCCGACGAGCCGGTCGACCAGCAGGTCGAGCAGCGTCTCCTGGCCACTCTCGTCCTCGGCCACCGCGGGCAGGGCGGGTGTGGGCGGCTCGGGAACCGGCACGACATGGGTGGTGAAGGTGAGCAGTCGGGCGCCGCCACCACCGGTGGCGCCGGGTGACACGGTCCGACGGCGGACGGCACCGGACACGTACGCGGCCTTGAAGCGGGCCAGCGGGTCGGTGCCGGCGCGCAGGTAGCCGTGGCCCGGCGAGCGGGGCAGCTCGTGCGCGTCCGGCACCCCGAGCACCGTGCGGGACTCCAACGCGGAGAAGGTCCGCAACCCGATCCGGTACGACAGGTGGGTGTCCAGCCCGCGCAGCCGCCCCTCGTCGAGGCGTTGACTGGCGAGCAGCAGGTGCACACCGAGCGAGCGGCCCAGTCGGCCGATCTGCACGAACAGGTCGATGAAGTCGGGTTTGGCGGAGAGCAGCTCGGAGAACTCGTCGCAGATCAGCAGCAACGACGGCAGGGGGGCCAGCGGGCTGCCGGCGGCCCGCGCCCGCTCGTAGTCGCGCACGCTGGCGAAGTTGCCGGCGCGTCGCAGCAGTTCCTGCCTGCGGACCAGCTCGCCGTTGATCGCGTCGACCATCCGGTCGACCAGGGGCAGCGCGTCGGCCAGGTTGGTGATCACCGCTGCGGTGTGCGGCAGGCGGTCGAACGACGCGAAGGTGGCGCCGCCCTTGAAGTCGACCAGCACGAAGTTGAGCTGCTCCGAGCTGTGCGTGGCCGCCAACCCCAGCACCAGCGTCCGGAGCAGTTCGGATTTTCCCGAGCCGGTGGCCCCGATGAGCAGGCCGTGCGGGCCCATCCCGTCCTGGGCGGACTCCTTGAGATCCAGCTCGATGGCGCCGCCGTCCGCGCCCACCCCGATCGGCACCCGCAGCCGGTCCCGCGCCGACCGGGGCACCCAACCCTGCTCGGCGGTGAAGCTCTCCGGGTCGCCGAGGCCGAGCAGCTCGGGTAGCCCCAGCTCGGCCTGGAGCGGCGCGTCCGGGCCGCGCGCCGTGCCGGCCAGCCGCAGCGGCGCCAACCGCCGGGCGACCGCCTCGGCGTCGGCCGGGTCGAGCTGGTCGGCCGTGCCCACCTCGGCGTGCCCGTCGATCGACCACGAGTGCAGCCGCCGGCCCTTGAGTTCCAGCAGCAGCGCGTACCGGTCGAGCAGGCGCGGCGGCGGGGTGTCCAGGTCCAGGACGGTGACCGCGTCGATGCCGCCGTCACCGGTCAGGTCGGTGGCGCCGGTCAGGTCGCCGCCGTCGAGGACCACCACCACGTGCGGGCCGTCGGTGGCCGGACCGACCGGACTGAACCGGGACCGGCTGGCCAGCACGTCGCTCAGCAGCCGCTCCAGTTCGACGGCGGAGCTGGCGACCAGCCGTACCGGGCCGAGCGCATCGGTGCGGCTGGGGTGGTGGGCGTGCGGGAGCCATTTCACCCACTCCCAGCCGGCCCGCCGTTCCGGCCCGGCGCAGACCGCGACGAGCAACTCGTCGGGTGCGTGGAAGACGGCCAGCTGGGTCAGCACCGCCCGGACCAGCGCCTGCGCCGCGGCATCGCCGGTGGGTGGGCCGCCGGTCGTCGGAGCGCCGCCGGTACGACCGGCGGTCCGCACGTGCACCCGGGCGAAGCTGCGCAGCGACAACGCCACCGGCAGGTCCGGCACCACGGAGTACGCGTCCAGGAAGCGGCGCAGCGCGCCGGCGGTCATCGGCTCCAACTCCTCCAACGGCCGGGTGACCGGTGGAACGAGCGGGGTGGCCAGGGTCTGCGGGCCGACCGCGACGCGTACCACCGCGAAGTCCGGGTCGGCGGGGCGGCGTTCCCACACCCGGTGGCTGTCCACCGTCGACCACAGTCGGCCGGGGTCCGGGTGTCGGTAGTAGAGCAGGGCCCGCTGCCGTCCGGCGGTCTGCCGGACCCGGCGGCGCAGCGTCGCCAGGTGCCGCAGGTACTCCCGTCGGGCGGCCATCATCTCGGACTTCTTCGGGGTGCCCGACGCGCTGCCCCAGGAGGTCACCAGCATCGCCAGCGACGACAGCCCGAACATGCCGCCCACCACGTACGAGTAGGCGCCGCCGCCCCGGCCGAACATCATCGCCATCGCCACCGTGCCGCCCAGCATGGGCAGCAGCATGAGCATCTGCTGCCACCGCCCACCGGTCACCGCGGGGATCTCCGGCGGCGCCTCGACCGGCAGCTCACCGGCGGGGATCTCGGGCGCCGGCCGGCGGGGCGGGCGCTTGATGACGACGGTGGACACTCGGCCTCCTGACTGCGCTGGGTAACCCGAGCCTGGCTCATGGTAGGTAAAGTCCTGTCGTCCGCGCAGCCTCCGACCCCCCTCGATATGGAGACCAGTCGATGACAACCGGACTGGCCCGCGTCACCATCAGCGCGCCGCAACGACGGGTGGACGTCGCCCTGCCGGAGCAGGTGCCCCTGGCCGAGCTGCTGCCCGACGTGCTCCGGCACGCCGGTGAGGGCCTCGCCGACGACGGCGAACGGCACGGTGGTTGGGTGCTGCGCCGTACCGACGGCGCGCTGCTGGCGACCGCCCAGGCGCTGCTCCCGCAGGGGGTCCGCGACGGCGAGGTGCTGCACCTGGTGCCGGCCCGCGCGCACTGGCCCGAGCTGGAGTACGACGACGTGGTCGAGGCGATCGCCGAAGGCGCCCGTCGCCGTGGCGGCGCCTGGTCGCCAGCGCCACCCGCGCGGCCGGCCTGGTGCCGGCCCGCGCGCACTGGCCCGAGCTGGAGTACGACGACGTGGTCGAGGCGATCGCCGAAGGCGCCCGTCGCCGTGGCGGCGCCTGGTCGCC
>NZ_JAEVHM010000045.1 GCF_016802865.1 Micromonospora parastrephiae
GTCGAAGTCCGTTGTGGTCATGGTCCACTCCATCCGGGGTCACGGGAGGTCTGCTGGGTGGTGGCGGTCAGGTCCAGTGGCGACCAGGCGTCGTCCGGCACCGCCGAAGATCTGGTCGAAGTCCGTTGTGGTCATGGTCCACTCCATCCGGGGTCACGGGAGGTCTGCTGGGTGGTGGCGGTCAGGTCCAGTGGCGACCAGGCGTCGTCCGGCGCGTCGAGCAGCCCCTCGAACCACGACCAGGGCGGCAGCGACGCGTTGTCGCCGATGCTGCCCAGCGCCTGCGCGGCGACGAGGTGACCGAGGCGCAGCCGCCGCGTCGGGTCGAGACCGCGCAGCAGCCCGGCGAGGTAGCCACCGGCGAACGCGTCCCCGGCGCCGACGGGCTCCACCACCGTCACCCGGGGCGCCGGCACGAAGACCGGCGCGGCGTCACGGCCCAACTCGGTGGCGCCCACCGCGCCGTCCTTGACCACCACCGTGCGCGGGCCGGGCAGTAGCCGGCGTACGGCCATCGGGTCGGCGGTGTCCCACAGGGCGTACGCCTCGTCCTGTCCGACGAAGACGAGGTCGCTACGGTCGGCGAGATCGCGCAGCACCGGCGCGGCCCGCTCGACCGGCCAGAGCCGGGCGCGGTGGTTGACGTCGAAGCTGACCAGCGCGTCCGGCAGCGGCCGGTCGGTCACCGCGTGCTCGGCCAGCGCCCGGCAGGAGGCGGAGAGCGCCGGGGTGATGCCGGACAGGTGCAGTACCCGGGCGCCGGCCAGCCCGGGATGAGCCAGGGCCGCCGTGTCCATTCGGGAGGCGGCGGAACCGGCCCGGTAGTAGTGCACGGCGGTTCCCGCCGGGCCGGGGTCCTTGACGTACAGCCCGGTGGGGGCGGCCGGGTCGACCCGCACGTGGTCCACGCGTACACCGGCGGTGGCGACGTGCCGGACGACGGTCCGGCCGAACGGGTCGTCACCGACCCGGCTCACCCACGTCGCCTGGTGCCCGAGCCGGGCCAGGTAACCGGCCACGTTGGACTCCGCGCCGCCGACCGACACGGCGATCCGTTCGGCGTCCTCCAGCGGCTCGCCGGGCGCCGGGCAGAGCACCACCATGGTCTCCCCCACCGTCGCCACCTCGACCGGCGGTGAGCCGGTCGGGACGCTCGGGCGGTCGGGCCGGGGATCGGATGGCATGGGGGCGCACGTCCTCACGGGCAGGGGGCCGGGGTGCCACCGAGCCTAGGCGGGGTTGCGTGAGGCGGGCAAGCCGTTGCGCTCTCCGCAACGGGGTCAGGGCAGGGTCAGCCCATACGCGGCCAGCACCTCCCCGATCGGTTGGTAGTAGCTGGTGCCGCCGGAGGTGCAGTTGCCGCTGCCGCCGGAGAGGATGCCGATGATGGTGCCGGTGGACGGCACGTAGAGCGGGCCGCCGCTGTCTCCCGGCTCGGCGCAGATGTTGGTGCGGATCAGGCCGGAGACGACGTTGCCGCCGGCGAAGTTGACGGTCTGGTTGAGCGCGGTCACGGTGCCGCAGCGAACCCCGGTCGTGGCGCCGCTGCGACACACCGCCTGACCGACGTACGCGTTGCCGGCGCCGTAGATGGGCAGCAGGCCGGGATAGGTGTAGACCGCGCTGGGGTGGGCGATCCGGCCGGTGTGGCGGATCAGCCCGTAGTCGTTGCTCGGGAAGCTGGTGGCGGTGCGGGTGCCGAGCACGGTGGTCTGGGCGCTGTCGGCGTACCAGGTGCTGGCGGCGGCGGTGCAGTGCCCGGCGGTGATCACGTAGTAGGTGCTGCCGCTGCGCACGTTCGCGCCGAGCGAACAGCGACCGCCACCGCCGTAGATGCCCTCCCCGCCGGCGATCAGGGTGCGCAGCGTTCCGGGCTCGCGGCGCAGCAGCGCGCCGGCCCGGTCGGCAACCGCCCGCAGTGCCGTCAGTTCGGCGGGGGCCACGGTGTCGTCGACGGTGAGGGTCATCCGGCCGATGGTCGGGTCGAGGCCCCAGGCGGTGCCCGCCGTGCGGACCCCGGCCAGCACGGCGGCCGGGTCGGCGGCGGCCCGGTCGGGGACGGCGGCCTGCGCGGCGCCGGGCGCGACGAGCAAGAGGGTGGTCAGGACGAGGGCGACGAGCGGGGAGCGGCGCATCCGAACCTCCGCAAAGATCGAGATTGGTGGATGAGTCAAGCATCGCCCGGCGTCCGACACCGTGGCAACCTCGGGCCGCCCTCTTCTCCGGCCTGCGGGAATCGCCGATCCGCAGACGGGCCGCGCCGGTGCCGCCGATAATCCTCGGAGACACGGCGGGAGGCCGGGCATGACCACCGGAGGCACCGCAGCGCTGGTACGCCGGCCGGACGGGTCGGCCCGGGCCACGCTGCTGGAGCTGCTCTTCGACGTGGTCTTCGTGGCGGCGCTCGCGCTGGTCTCCACGCTGGTGGCCGACCGCGACTCGTGGTCCGACGCCGCGACGGTGCTGCTGATGCTGACGGCGATCTGGTGGACCTGGTCGGTCACCTCGACCACGACCGAGTTCTACGACCCGCAGCAGCGCCCGATCCAGGCCATCCTGATGGTGGCCATGGTCGGGTCGGTGGCAATGGCGGCCGCGCTGCCGATGGTCTCCGCCGGGCACGCGATCGTCTTCGCGCTCGCGTACGTCATCACCCACGTGGTACGCGGCGTCGTCCTGGTCAGCACGCTGCACCGGCAGCGACACCGGGCGGCCATGGCCCGCGCCTCACGGTTCCTGTTCTGGTTCGTGGTCTCGGGCGTCCTCTGGATCACCGGCGCGCTGACCGGCACGGCGAACTGGGGGCTCTGGACCCTCGCCATCGCCACCGACCTGGTCTCGGCCGCCCTGCGCTACCCCACCCCCTGGCTGGGCCGGGTGCCCATCGACCAGTACGCGCGGACCACCGCGCACCTGGGCGAGCGGTACCAGCAGTTTGTCATCCTGGCCCTCGGCGACATCATCCTGATACCCACCCTGGAGGTCAGCCGGGCCGGTTTCGATCGTCTCCGGGTCGGTGGCCTGCTCTGCGCGTTCGCCACCATGCTGCTGCTCTGGCAGATCTACGTCTTACGGGCCGGTGAACTGCTGGAGGCGAAGGGGGACCGCCCGTCCCGCGTGGCCCCGTACACCCACCTGGTGATGCTGGTCGGCGTGGTGGGTACGGCGGCTGCCTTCGACCTGGTCGTCAACCGGCCGGACGGAACGACACCGACGCGGTGGCTGATGCTGATCATCGGCGGGCCGGTGCTGTTCGTGCTCGGCCGCGCCCTGTTCACCGTGCTCCTGTCCTCCGCCGTGCCGTGGCGGCGAACGGCGTGGCAGCTGCTGCCCCTGCTGGTGCTGCCCTGGGCCGGGGGCTGGCCGCCGGTGCTGGTCAGCGCGATCGCCGTACTCGGGCTGGCCGGTCACGCGCTGATCCCCGGCGGGCGCCGGGAGACCGTGCCGGGGCTGAGCCTGCGGCGGCCCGGTGACTGACCCCGACGGTCAGGCGACGTGCCGGGCGGCCCACTCGGCGAGGTCCCGGGCGCAGGCGTCCACCGACTCCCGCCAGGTCCGGGCCGCACCCTCCCCCGCCTCGTCGCTGACCTGCTTGATCAGCCGGCACGGCACGCCGGCCTGCGCGGCGGCCCACGCCACCGCGTACCCCTCCATGTCGACCAGGTCGGCGCGCTGCGCCAACCGGTCCCGGGCCGCGTCGTCGGCCACGAACGTGTCACCGGTGGCCAGCACCGCGCCCTCGGTAGCCAGCGACAACGGCGCCCCGTACGTCTCGCCGGTGAGCGTGCGCAGCAGGTCGGTGTCCAGGTCGTGTTGGAGCACGGTGGCGACCTCGTGGATGCCCGCCCACCCGGGGCGCAGCGCCCCGGCCGTGCCCAGGTTCAGCAGCAGGCTGGGGCGCGGCCCCGCAGCAAGCACCGCGGCGACCGCGCTGGCGGCGTTCACCTTGCCCATGCCGGTGAGCAGCACCGGCAGCTCGGGCGGCAGGTAGCGGGCCTCCTCCCCGACGGCGAGGACCACCAACGGACGATCGGCGCGGACCGTACCCCGAAGAATCACCGGAGCATCGTACGAGTCCGACGCTCCTGGCTGGTCGCCAGCCCGCCGTGGACCGGGTCGTTCAGTGGGTGGACCGGACGCCGACGACCTGGCCTCCACTGGTCTCCCCGGTCGGGCGGAACCCGAGCTTCAGGTAGAACCGCTCCGGACCGTCCGTCCCCGGCTCCCACGTCGTGTAGACACGGTCGTGCCCACGTTCGCGAGCCTCCTCGCGGACGGCCCGCACCGCGAAGCGGCCGTACCCCCGCCCCTGGTGCTCGGCGGCGATGTTCAGCCGCCACAGGCCCGAACGCAGGCCGTCGGGCCGGTCCGGGTCCCACACGATGTCGAAGAAGCCCATCAGGAAGCCGACGACCTCGTCACCGTCGACGATCAGACGTGGCCAGGCGACAGCGGGCTGCGCGTACGCCTCCGCGAGCGACCAGGCGACCGGAGACACGAACCGCTCCTGGTCCGGTCGCACGGTCAGCCCACACGCGACGCGCACGTTGTCCGGGGTGACCTTCACCAGTCGCGGCACGGCAACCATCCTGTTCATCGACCGACCGTCACTCGGCCCCGCATCGTACGCGGTGGCGCCGAACGTCATGGCCGGCCGTCGACGTCAGCCACACCCTCCCGCGTGGCCGCCGTCGGTGGACGGAACGCCGCTGGTGGCAGTCACCGACGCCTCGTCCCGGACGTGATCGTCCGCCTCCTTCGTAACCGGCCCGGATCGGCCGCGGAGAGCCGCGACGGCCTGCGTCAGCCGGTCCAGGCCCCAGAAGGCATCGCGGTCGACCACGAAGAACGGCACCCCGAAGGCGCCGGCCCGTCCGGCCGCCGCCAGCGCCGCCGCGCCCTCCTTGCGGACCACCGGATCATTGGCCACGTCCGCGACACCGGGGAGCCCGATCTCGGCACCGATGGCGTCGATGGTGGCGGGATCGGAGATGTCCCGGCCCTCCTGCCAGCGCGCCTGGTACACCCGGTCGACGTAACGGCGGGCGACGCCCTGCCGTTCCGCCGCGAAGAACGGCAGGTGCGAGACCTCCCAGTGCGGATCCCGGTCCACCGGCCACGTCATCTCCAGGTTCCGCTCCCGGCTGAGCCGGCGGATGTCCCGCAGGATGTACAGGTGTTTGGCGCGCGACATCGGCGAGTAGTCGAACCGGCCGCCCTGCTCCGCGATGAGCCGGGACGTCGCTTCGTCCGGTTCCCAGAACGGCAGCCAGCGCATCGCGTCGGCCGCGTCGGGATACCGGTCCCGCAGGTCCAGATAGGTCAGCCAGGAGTACGGGCTGCGGAACGAGAAGAAGAAGGTCGCCGGACGTCGGCTCGTACCCCGTTGCTGCGGCATGGTCCCCTCCGAATGCTGGTGGTCCGGCCCGGTCAGACGGTGATTCCCCCGTCCACCTGGAACACCTGACCGGTGATGTAACGGGCCTGGTCGGAGACGAGAAAGGAGACCAGGTCGGCGACGTCCTCGGGCTGGCCGAAGCGGCCGAGCGGGATCTGACGCCGCATCTGGGCGCGCACCTTCTCGGGCAGGTCCGTGGTCATGTCGGTTTCGATGAACCCGGGCGCCACCACGTTCGCCCGGATGCCGTACCGCCCGACCTCCTTGGCCACCGACCGGGTGAAGCCGATGATGCCGGCCTTGGCGGCGGCGTAGTTCGCCTGCGTGGCGTTGCCGTAGACGCCGGCGACCGAGGACAGCGTGACGATCCGGCCGCTGCGCCGCTTCATCATGGAGAAGATGGCCGCCCGGCAGACGTGGTAGGTGCCGTCGAGGTTGACCTGGCGGACATCGCGCCACTCCTCGTCGGACATCATCACCAGCGGGCGGTCCCGGACGATGCCGGCGGAGGTGACGACCGCCGCCAGGGGGCAACTCGTTCTCCGCACCCGCCACGAACTCGCGCACCGCGTCGCCGTCGGCCACGTCGACCTGCGCCGCGAAGACCCTCGCCCCGCTCGCCTCGGCGGCCTTGGCCAGCTCCTCGGCGGTCTCGCGCCGCTGCCGGTAGCAGAAGGCCACGTCGAAGCCGTCGGCCGCCAGGCGGTGGACCACCGCCCGCCCGATACCCCGCGAACCCCCACTGACCAGCGCGACGGGTCGTTCCGGTGTGGTCATCTCAGCGCCCCCCGTCGGTGCCGGTCGACACGGTGCCGCCGGGGACCAGGTCGGCCACCGGCCGCAGCGCCACGACGAAATGGCCGATCTCCATCACGGTCTCGCCCCCCACCAGGGTCTCGCCGGCCAGGATCGCCGTGTCACCCACGGCGCGGACCATCCGCACCCGGTGCTCCAGTACGCTGCCCGGCCGCACCGGGCGCAGGAACCGCACCCGCTCGATGGCGCCCGCCAGGTCGATCCGTCCGGACCGCACGTCCGACGTCGGGTGGTCCCAGGCGGCCAGCAGCACGGCCGCCTGCCCCCAGGACTCGACCAGCAGCATCGACGGATACTCCAGCTCGCTGGCGGGTTGGTCCGGTCCGAGATGGCCGTAGCAGGGTTCGTTGGCGCTCACGGCCTTGCGCGCCGAGAGGTGGTGTCCGGTGACCACCTCGGTGACCTGGTCGACCAGCAGGACGGGAAAGCGGTGCGGGATGACACGTGTCACCTCGGTCGCCTCCGCCACCACGCTCGCCGTCATTCGTCCTCCTCGTAGCGCAGCCGGATCTCCGCGACCGACCCACCCGGACCCCGCACCACGGCGTGGCAGTTCAGCCCGCGCTCGTCCCGGGCGAGGGTCAGCTCGTAGTCCAACCGGTCCCCGGGCCACACCGGGGACCGGAACCGGCATCGGTTGATGTGCGACAGCCGGGACGCGTGCGCGTCCGTCACGGTCGCGGTGACCACCCGCTGCACCACGTCGATCAGGCAGACGCCCGGCACGATCGGCAGCCCGGGGAAGTGCCCGGCCAGCAGCGGCAGGTCGGCCGGGACCTCGACGTTGAACCAGACGCGGTCGTCGACGCTGCGGACCTCGATGGGCGTCAGCCCCAGGCGGCTCGGGGGCAGCGTGGGCAGGACCGCCTGCGATGGTGTCCGAAGCCCGGCGGTCATGGCTGTCCGCCCAGCTTCTCCGTCAGCAGGCGGCAGGTCTTGTTCAGGCTCGTCACCTCGACGAGTTCGTTCTCCTGCATCCGGACGCCGTACTTCTTCTCCAGCCGTACGGTGATCTCCAGCGCCATCAGCGAGTCGACTCCGAGGTCGTCGACGAAGTTCGCGTCGTCGGTGATCTCCTCGCTGTCGATGTCGAGGATCTCCGCCAGGGTCTCCCGCAGATCCTCCTTGTCGACCAGGCCGGTGCTGTTCTCCGTCATCTCTGGGTCTCCTCTCCTCCGGTCGGCGCCCCGGCATCCGTCGGTGGCTGTCCGACCCTTTCCCGGTGGTCACGCAGTCTCATCAGCAGGCAGCCGGTGATGCCCTCGCGGTCGACGGACGTGACCAGCGCCAGACGGCCGGCAGATGGACCCGGTACGTCCGCCACCAACGCCACCGCGATCTGAACGTTCGCCGACACCGAGGCGGTGTCTCCGAGCAGGCCCCGGTGCCGCAACCGGACCGCCCGGTCACCGCCGAGCGCGTCGTCGAGCGCCCACTGCTCGGCCTCGCCGAGCGGGCCGGCCGGGGCGGCGGGCACGACGAGGTCGACCTGCTCGGGGCGTACCCCGGCTCGGCGCAGTGCCCGTGTGACGCAACGCTCCAACGCGAAACGCGCCGACGCCGGGTCCGCGAACGCGCCGAACTCGGTGGCCAGCAGATCGGCCACCGGTTCCCGCCCGCGCGCGGTGGCGGAGCTCTCCCACTCGGCGAGGAAGACCACCGCGCCTTCGCCGAGCGGCACCGGATCGGCGTCCTGGGTGCGGGCATGCCACTCCAACCAGGCACGCTGTTCGGAGAACTCCTCGACCGCACCACACACGACGACGGCGCAGTGACCTCCGCGTTGCAGCCGCATCGCGTAGCTGAGGGCCAGCAGGCCGGTGACCGCGCCGCCGGCGACCGTCGTGTTCGGACCCTTCAGCCCGTGCCAGATGGCGCACTGGCCCGCCGCGCGGTTCATCACCGTGTTCGGGAATCGTGCCGGATCGACGTGGTACGGCTTCGCCCCGGTCAGGGAGTCACGGGTGAAGGACATCATGCTCTGCACGCTGCCCGAGGTCGTGCCGAGCACGAGCCCGACGTCGGAGTGCGTGTCGGCCAGCCGGTCGATGGGATGCTTGGACAGCAGCAGTCCGACGGTCGCCACGGCGATGCCGGTCGCTCGATCCATCGACCGGATGCCCTTGTTGCCCAGTAATCCGGGCAGGTCCAGGTCCGCGATCGGGGCGCCCTGCCGGTACGGCGTCCGCCAGAGGGTCGGATCCAGCTCGGCCACGGCCGTCCGACCGGATCTGATGCCCGCCGCGAGACTCTCTGCGCCGACACCCCAGGGTGACAGCGCGGCCCAGTCGGTCAGCACGAGCCGGTCACCGGTCCCCGTCTGCCTGCTCATGATCGTCCCCTCTCGCGCGGTGGGTGTGGCCGGCCGGTCATCGGTCCGCCGCGGCGGTGGTGGCGGGCGTCGCGTCGCGCGGGGCCGATCCGTTGCCCAACTCCCACGCGTTGCCCGCGGCGAGCAGCTCACCGCCGTCCACACCGATCGTGTTGCCGGTCAGCCAGGACGAGTCCGTCCCGGACAGCAGGACCACGGCCTCGGCCACGTCCTCCGGTTCGGTCAGCCGGCCGTGCGGATTGCCGCTGCCGGCCCGGGCCACGAACTCGGCGTGTTCCGGGATACGCCGCAGTGAGGGCGTCACCGTCACGCCGGCGCGCAGCGCGTTGACCGCGACCCCGTGCGGCGCCAGCTCACAGGCGAGTTGCCGAACGTGTGACTCGAGCGCCGCCTTCGCCGCCGAAACCGCGCCGTAGCTCGGTAGCGCCTGCACGACACCGGCACTGGTCATCGCGAAGACCTTCGCGCCCCGCCGCAGCAGCCGTGCCGCCACCAGGTCCTGCACCCAGTAGACGAGGCTGTGCGCCATCACGTCGACGGTCATCTCCAGTTGGCGCTGGACGAGGGTCGGCCCGTGGCCGGCCCGAGGCAGGTACGGCACGAGGGAGCCGAAGGCCAGCGAGTGCATGAGGATCCGGGGGCCCGCGCCGTCGGTCAGCTCGGCGACCAGCGGCACCAACTCCGCTCGGGTCCGGGCGCTCGCGGCGTTCATGTTCCAGAACCGCGCCTGGACCCCGTACCCCTCGATCTCCTTGACGAGGTCCGCGACGGACTCTGCGGCGGGACCGTGGTCGAAGTGGACGCCGATGATGTTGCTGCCGGCCTGGGACAGCGCCAGGGCGGTGGCCCGTCCCATGCCGCTCGACGCGCCGAGAATCATGGACCAGCTACCGCGCAACGGGATCAACATGTCACTCCCTCAGCTCGTGGAAGGCGTCCGGACCGGCCGGACGTAGGCGGCGGCGAGGTTCCCTCCCTCGTCGGCGGCCACCAGCAGCGACCGCCCGTCGCCGTCGTCGCGCGGCGGGTCGCACAGCTCCCGCGCCAGCCGCAGCAACGGTGTGACGCAGCCGGCGCCGGACGGCTGCACACTGCTGACGCTGTCCGGCCCCAACGCCGTCATGACGGCCCCGGCGACGGCCGACTCGTCGGTGACGAGATGCACGGGCAGGTCCGGTCGTTCGGTTCCGGTGACCGCCCGGATCAGGGCGGTGATCCTCCGGCCGACCTGACGCGCGCCGGCCGGGTCGTGGACGAGGCCCGGGGGTACGAAGGCGGTCCGGACGCGGCAGCCACCGACGGTGCCGGGCGGCGCGGCGCGACCGGCGGCGACCTGTCGCAGGACGAGCACCACGGCGCCCTGCTCGCTCTGGCCCACGCGGGGCGCGTCGTCGGACAGCCGATCCTCGGTGGCCGCGGCGAGCACCATGTCGGCCCGTCCGGCCGCCAGCGCCCGTCCGCCCACCTCCACCGCCTCCAGACCGGCGACCAGCGGCGAGGTGAGCGTCAGGCTGAACCCCTTGAGGCCATGCTCCGCGCAGAGCCGACTGGCGAGGACGTTGACCGCGAAGAACGGCGCCGTCGCGGGGCTCAGCTGCTCCACGTCCTGCTCGATGAGGGTGTGGTCCATCCCGGCGAGGAGCGTGGCCGCGCCGTTGTTGGAACCCACCGCGGCGGCCCGGCGGGCGGCCGGCACGTCCGCGAGCCCCACCACGTCTTCTACGGCGCGTCGCGCCGCGGCGAGCAGGTACTGCGCGGCCGGCGGCAGGTAGCGGTAGCCGCGGCGCCCGAGCCGGGAACTCGTGTCGAACCAGGAGCTCGGGGCGGGATCGCCGGGCCGGGCCGTCGACGGATCGTCACCTCCCGGGGTGACCACACCGACGCCGGTGACGGCGACCCAACCGGCGGAGTTCATGCCGCGGCCCCGGACTCGATCAGGAAGGAGGTGTTGTTCCCGCCGAACGCGTACGCGTTGACCAGGAGGCGTCGGGTGGCCAGCGGCGACGAGGTGTGCGGCAGGAACACCTTGCACTCCGGGTCCTGGCTGTCCAACGGGACGTTGGGCGGGACGGTGCCGTGCCGGAGGATCAGCGTCGCGGCGACCGCGGCCAGTGCCGCGGCTGCGCCACCGGTGTGCCCGACCAGCGCCTTGAGGCTGTACAGCGGCACGTCCAGCGTCGCCGCACCGAGCACCTGGCGCAGCGCCTGACTCTCCACCACGTCGTTGAGCTGGGTTCCGGTGCCGTGCGGGATGACGCACCCGAGCCGGCCCCCGGTCACTCCGGCACCGTCGGCCGTGTCCTGGCCCAGCGCCTGCCGCATCGCGCGCACGATCTGTTCGGCGCTCGGCTCCGGCGCCGTCGGGTGGTACGCGTCGCAGCTCCACCCCGACTGTCCGAGCCTCGCCAGCGGCACGGCGTCGCGGGCGGCGGCGTGTTCGGCCGATTCCAGGACCAGCATGGCGGCCCCTTCGCCGAACACCGTGCCCCGACGGTGCCGGTCGAACGGCCGGCACCGGACCGGGTCCGCCGCCCGCATCCGGTCGAAGCACCCGACCGCGACCCGGGAGTAGGCGTCGGCGCCACCGGCGAGCACGAGATCGGCCTCGCCGACACGGATCATGTCCGCCGCGATGCCCAACGCGTAGCCACTGGCGGAGCAGGCGTTGCTGACGCTGGTGTTGGCGCCGGTGGCCCTGAGCCGATCGCCGAGATGAGCCGCCACCGAGAAGGTCGGTTCCGGACCCGGCGTGCCGCCGGCCGCGCGCGTCTGCTCCTCCCGGCCGGTCTCCCCCATGCAGGTGCCGACGACGACGTTGAGCGGCGCGGGTGGACGGGTACCGACGGGCAGACCAGCGTTGTCCAGAGCCTCGGTCGCCGCGGCGACCGCGAGCCGGGAGGCCGCGCCGGGAGCCGCGGGCAGCGACTCGGTCGGCGCGAGGTACATGTACGGACGCCGACCCGGGGCGTACGGGTCGGGGAGCCGGTCCGGCAGCCGGACCGGCGCCTGGCACATCGCCTGCCACAGCGCCGCGGAGCCGACACCGTGGCAGGTGACCGCGCCCACGCCGGTGATGACGACGTCTCTCATTCGCGTGGCTCCCCGGCGGCGGTACGGCCCCGGCCCCGCGCCGCCCCGGCCCCGGCGGGCGACGCCGACAACGCGCCGAGCATCCGCTCGTCGAACTCGACCAGGCGCCAGTCCCGTCGGTTCTCGATCAGGGCGTACCCGTGGGTGATCCGACCCACCGCGACGTGTCGACGTTCGCCCTGATCCTGGACGTACCAGTCCAGTCGGGCGTCGTAGGTGAGGCCCTTGAAGACGTTCTCGACCGTGAAGACCAGGTCGACCTCCTGCTCCATCCGGACCTCGTCGAGGATGGTGACGCGCGAGCGGGGCACGACGGGGATCCAGTCCTGCTCGTCGAGCAGCGTGCGGATCGAGATGCCGCGCTGCTCCAGGAAGAGGTCCACCGCCTCCTCCATCAGCCGCAGGTAGCCGGACATCTGCAGCCGCTCGGTGAAGTGGCAGTAGAAGTACGGGATGCGCCAGCGCCAGTGGAACTCGTTGCCGCCCGGCGCGGCCGTGGAGACCCGTTCCGCTCGGCGGATCGCCGCCGTGGTGACCGGTCGCAGCTCCGGCGGCACCTCCGGCGCGTTGTCGCTGTCCTGCCGCAGGACGACCCGCACCCGCGCGGTGGCCGCCCGGACCGGCTCGTCGCCGTCCACGTGCAGGACGACGGAGAAGACGAGTTCTCCGCCGACCGGGTCGATCGCGGTCACCTCCGCCAGCACCACGTCGTCGACATGGAACGCGTGCAGGATGCGGGTGTCCAGGTCGACGAGGTCCACGCCGAGGCCGTACCGCTCGTACAGCCCGCCGGGCGCCAGACCACCGGCCCGCAGATGCTCCAGCACCGCCTCCTCGACCAGGTAGTTGACGTGTTTGAAGCCGATCCAGGTGCAGATGTTGGCGCCCTCGTAGCGGGGCCGCAGCCGGGTGCGGGTCCGCTCGCGCAGTACGGCGTCGAGGCTCGGTCCGGCGATATGTGTCGTGGTCACAGCAGCTCCAGGGGTACGTCGACGATGGGCAACGGGGACGGCGGCGCGTTCACCGCGAGGAAGTCCTGGACGACGGAGGTGAACCAGGGCGGGTGTTCCACCATGGCGAAGTGGCCGCTGGCGGCGACCCGGGCGAGCCGTCCCGCCGGCAGGGCCTCGGCGAGCGCCTCGACGTCCTCGATGGGTACGGCGAGGTCCCGGCGGCCGCCGATCACCAGGACCGGAACCAGCACCCCGCTCAGGTCCAGGAACGGGGTACGCAGGTAGGAGTCGAAAAACCGCATCCACCCGTACGGGCCGACCCGCTCGCGCAGCCGCAGGGCCATCTGCTCCACCACCTCGTTCGGTGGAGGGTGGGCGGCGGACACCCGGATCCCTTCGGCGAGGATGCGGTGGAAGTCGTTGAGGTAGTAGCTGATGTCCGACCAGTGGAAGCGCTCCGGCGTGGCCCGGTAGAACGGCGAGACCAGGACGACCGCCTGCAGCCGGTCCGGTACTCGTCGGCAGAGCAGCTCCAGCACCGCGTTCGCGGCGAACGAGTGGGCGATGACCACGTCCGCGCCACGCGGCACTCCGGCGAGCGCCTCGGCCACCACGTCGGTGGTGCGCCACCGGCGGCCTGCCAGCGTGGGTCTCCCCCGGAAGCCCAGGGCAGTTCGGCGCCCCACAGTTCGATCTCGGCAGGCACCCGCTGGGCGTAGGGTCGCCAGATCGTCGGGCTGCCGGCGAGGCCGTTGAGCAGCAGCACCCGCTGACACGAGAGGCCACGTGCGGGCCGCAACCGGTGCACCCGGACCGGGTGCCGGGCCGTGACCACCGGCGCGGACACGGGAGCGGGCGCCGGATCACGGGGCCACCGCGGGGCGGTCACCGGGACGCTCCGGCGGTGAGTACCAGGGCGGAGGTGGCGTCGTCGAAGCGGGCCTCGGCGGTGGTGGGCGCACCGACGCCGGCGGTGGCCAACACCGATCCCGGTCCCCCGTCGGCCAGCCAGGCGGCGCCGGCCGCACACTGCAGGACGCCGAGGGCGCCGGAGCTGCGCCCGAGCACGGTGGTGAGGTCCAGTTCCGCGGCGGCCCGCACCGCCGAGGGCAGTTCGGCCTGGTGGAGGCGGAAGCCGCTGGGCCGCTCCGGCGGAAACCACAGTCCCACCGGCGCGTCCGGCGGGCACACCGCGCGGGTCGCCTCGTCGTGGGAGCCAGCGCGGGCATACCGGTCGATGGTGGCGAGTACGCGGGCCTGCCGGGCGGCGGCGACTTCGGCGCCCTCCAGGACCAGCCCCACCGCGCCGTCGAAGAGCGTGTCCGGTCCGGACGGTCCGTCCGCGGGGGTGTCCCCGCGATCCGGCGCGGTCAGTCGGCGTACCGGCTCGGTCACCGGCTCGACCCCGACCACCAGCATCCGCTCGACACGGCCGGAGCGGATCATCGTCCGGGCCCAGTGGACCGCGTCGAGTCCGGAGGTGGGGCCGTTGCAGAAGGTCAGGTTGACGCCGCGCAGACCGAAGGTGATCGCGAGCCACGACGCGATCACGTTGCTGGCCGTGTTGGGCAGCAGCATCGGGCTGGTGGCGAGGTACGTCTCGTCCGCGATGGTGCGGACGGTGTCGCACACCGTGTCCACGTTGCCCAGGTTGGAGCTGACCACGACGCCGGTGTCGAGGTGCGGTGGTGTCGCCCGGTTGGTCGGCAGCCCGGCGTCGCGCAGCGCGGCCTCGCCGGCGACGAGCCCGAGCCGGGTCGCCCGGTCCTTGTAGCGGTGCCCGCGACCGGTGATGCGGTCGGTCGGGTCGTCGTCGCCGCGCACCGGATCGGGGCCGAGCAGGTCGCCGACGCCGCGCACGCCGGCGATGGCGGTCCCGATGCCGGTCACCACCACGGGATCGGGCATCTACATCACCTTCTCGACGATGGCGACGGCGTTCAACCCGCCGAATCCGAAGGAGTGGACCTGCGCGGTGCGTACCGGCGCGCGCAGTTCCCGGTCGGCCACCAGGCCGAAGCCGGCCACCTCCTCGATCGGTCGGACCAGGCCGACCACGGGCGGTATCCGGCCCTCGCGCATCGCGCGGACGGCGACGACGAGGCTGTGCAGACCGGAGGCGCCGGCGGTGTGCCCGGTCATCGACTTGATCGCGGTCATCCGACAGGACCGGACGTCGTCGGCGAAGACCGACCGCAGCGCCTCTGCCTCAGCCTCGTCGTTGCGGGGGGTGCCGGTGCCGTGGAGCATGACCAGGTCGATCTCGGCGGGCTTGGTGCCGGCCCGGCGGTGCGCGTCGGCGATGACCGACGCGATGCTCTCCGCGTCCGGGGCGGACGGGTGGTAGGCGTCGCAGTTCAGCCCGACGCCGCGGACCCTGGCGTGCGGCCGGCCGCCGGCCGGGCCGTCGGACTCGCGGCGCAGCACGATCGCCACCGCGCCGTCGCCCTGCAACATGCCCCGACGGTCCCGGTCGAACGGGCGCACCGCCTCGGGAGCCAGCGGGTAGACCCGGTCGAGCATTCCGTAGGTGCTCTCGGTGATGGTGTCCACCCCGGCGACCACCACGGAGTCGGCCTCGCCCAGTTCGAGCAGGTCGGCCGCCAACCCCAGGGCGTAGAGCGACGCCGAGCAGGCGTTGGCGACCGTGTAGGTGCGGGTCGCGCCGAAGCGGCGGCGCAGGGCGGTGCCGAAGTGCAGGTCCCGCAGGTCGAAGGGGACGTCGTCCCGCCAGCTCAACTCGACCGAGCGCAGCTCCCGCAGGGTGGTGCCGATCAGCACCGGCACGTCGGACAGGTCCCCGTCGTGACCGGCGTCGGTCAGGGCCTGCTGCACCGCCTGTTCCAGCCATCGGGTCGCCCGCAGCGTCAGGTCCTCCCCCGACTGTGGACGATCGTCGATCTCGTAGGCGTGCCGGGCCCGGAAGCGGGTGGGGTCGAATCCCCGCAGCGGGCCGACCCCGCTGCGTCCGGCGCAGAGCGCGTCGAAGATGGCGGGGACGTCGTCGCCGACCGCCGCGACCGCGCCCATTCCCGTGATCAGCGCGCTCACCTGCGACCTCCCGCGTTCACGCCGCGACTCCGGCGTCCGGTCGGCAACGGCCGAGGATGAGCACCGCGTTGTTGCCGCCGAAGGCGAGCGCGTTGTTCTGCACCACCCGCAGCTCCGCTTCCCGGGCGTGGTTGGGCACGCAGTCCAGGCCGCACTCCGGGTCGGTCTCGACATGGTTCACGGTCGGTGGGATGAAGCTCTCGGAGATGGCCAGTGCGCAGGCGGCCGCGGCGAGCGCGCTCGCCGCTCCCATGGTGTGGCCGATCATCGCCTTGATCGAGATGGTGGGCGGAGGGCGGTCCCCGAAGACCCGCCGAATGGCGGCGGCCTCGGTCACGTCGTTGGCTCGGGTGCCGGTGCCGTGCGCGGAGATGAAGTCGATCTCCTCGGGCTTGACCCCGGCGTTGTGCTGCGCCAGCTCCATGCACCGGGCGATGCTGTCCCGATCCGGCGCGACCGGATGGTGCGCGTCGCAGTTCAGGCCGTACCCCAGCACCTCCGCGTAGATGCGGGCGCCCCGGGCCCGTGCCGACTCCAAGCTCTCCAACAGCAGGATGCAGGCACCCTCCCCGGTGAGGATGCCCCGCCGGTTGCGGTCGAACGGCTGACACGCCTCCGGAGCGATGGTGCCCAGCCGGTAGAAGCCGGTGAAGGTCTTGCGGCAGAGGGCATCGGCGCCGCCCACCAGCGCGACGTCCGCGTCACCGAGGCGAATCGCGTCGTAGCCGTGCCCCACCGCGTAGTTGCCGGCGGCACACGCGGTGGGGATGGTCACGGTCTCCACGTCACGCAGGTCCAACTCCCGCACGATGCTCGTGGAGAGGCGCACCGCGGGCACCCGGCTGGCGACGACGGGATCCAGTCGTGGGTAGCCCTCGCGCACCTCGGTCTCGGTGAGCCGGTCCAGGTCGTGGGACTCCCCGTCGGTGGTGCCCACCGAGACGAGCGCCCGCCGGTCCCGGAGCACGTCCAGCGGCAGCCCGGCGTCCTCGACCGCCATCCGGGCCGCGGCGACGGAGAACTGACTGGCCCGTCCCAGGCTGCCGGCCGGCGTGTGCCGCAACCATTGGCTGGCGTCGAAGTCCTCGATCTGGCATCCGTTGGCGTACGCGAAGCCGTCGGTGTCGAAGGCCGTGATCGGCTTGGCGCCGGTCCGGCCGCTGCGCAGGCCGGTCAGGAAGTCTGCCGCACCGATGCCGATGCTGCTGACGACTCCCAGCCCGGTCACCACCACCCGGGTGGGTCCGCTGCGATCTTCAGGGTTTTCCATGGCCTCCCCGTCCACTCGGGCCCGGCAGCCGGATCAGCGGCTGGCTTCCGCCTCGGCGACGACGGCCCGCACTCCGTTGAGGTTGACCATCCGGCTCAGTTCGGCCTGGTCGATGGTGATGTCGAACTCGCGTTCCAACGCCGCCAGGATCTCGATGGCGCGCAGTGAGTCCGCGCCGTGGTCCTCCTTGAACAGGCTGGTGTCGGTCACGTCGGCGGGTTCCATCTCGAGGACGTCGCAGACGATCTCCTTGATCTGCTGATCCCGACGGCTGTCCCCGACGAGTTCCGGTGAAGTGCTCACATTTCCTCCCTGGATGCTGACCGGGTCGACGGGTCGCTCCCCGGCTGAACAGTGGCGACCTCTTCGACCAGCCACTCCATCGTTTTGATCATTTCTGCCGGTCGCATGGAGAGATCCAGGACCAGAAGCGAGACACCGGCGTCGCGGTAGGCGTCGAACTGGGCGGCGACCTCGTCCGCCGATCCGGTGATGCTGACCCGGTCGGACATGAAGTCCATGACCGGGAAGGGAGGCACCAGGCCCCGGCGCACCGTCACCATGATCTCCGCCGGGTCCCGTCCAGCGTCGTGGCTGAGCCGGGCCAGCGTCTCGCGGCCGGCGCGGATCTCGTCCGGGTACAGCTCGTGGGCCAGCCAACCCTCGCCGAGCCGGGCGACGCGACGCAGCGCGTGCTCGGTGTTCCCGCCGACGAAGACGGGCGGGCCGGTCTCGCTGTGCGGGCGGGCGGCGAGCCACATGTCCTCGAAGTCGACGAACCGTCCGTGGAAGGAGACGGGCCGCCGGCCGCGCCAGAGCGTCCGCATCACCTCGATGTACTCGTCGGTGCGGGCCCCCCGCTCGCGACGGGGCACGCCGACGATGGCGAACTCCTCGTCCATCCAGCCCAACCCGGCCCCGAGGATGATCCGGCCGAGCGAGAGCTGGTCGAGGGTGGCCAGCTCGGAGGCGAGGATGACCGGGTTGCGGTAGGGCAGGGCGAGCACGTGGGTGCCCACCTTGATCTTCTCGGTCACCCCGGCCACCAGGCCCATCAGCGTGAGGGGCTCCAGCCAGGCGACACCCCAGTTGTACGCGTCGGCGGTCTTCGCCCGGGGATACAGACAGCTGCCGTCACGCTGTTTGGGCAGTGCCACGTGGCTGCTGATCCAGAGCGAGTGGAAGCCGAGTTCGTCGGCCGCTTCGGCGACGTCGATCAGGTACCGACGACGGCCCGGAGGTCCGACCGTCGGCAACGACAGGCCCAGCTGCATCATCACTCCTCAAAGCTCGGGTGGGACGACACGGACAGCGCCGGGCAGGGCCGGCGCGGTGCGTGGGCGACCAGGGGCCGCAGTGCGGTGACGACGTCGAGAAGCCCGGGGACCACCAGGTCGGCCCAGCGCCCGACATCCGAGCCGGCGGGCGCGACCGCGACGACCGTCGCCCCGGCCCGACGGGCGGCGGCACCGAGTTCCGCGCCACCGGTGACCACCACGACACCGGCGGCCGTCGCGGACCGGGCCAGAGCCAGTCCGACCAGGACCTCCCACCGGCAGTCGTCCGAGCCGTACGCCCGGCCGCCCGACAGGTGCCGGTCCAGGCCGGTGGCACGTAGCTTGAGCAGTGCGTTGGGTCGCACCGCGGCGGCCACCACCCCCTGCCGCAGCCCGGGACAGTGCCGCGAGACCAGTCCGACCACCTCGCGTCCGACACCCGGTGGCCCGTCGACGTCCGTCGGGCGCAGCCCTCGCTGACTGAGGACGAGGGCGAGGGCCGCCAGCAGCCTGGGCAGCCTGCTCGCTCGTTCACCGTTGCGCCCCGACCTGTCCAGCAGGTCAACGGCCACGACCGGGTCGGTGCGCCGGTCCGGACGGTACGGAATATTCGGCGCCGGCCGACCGAGCAACCCGGCCAGTGCCGAGCGGTGCAGCTCACGGTCCAGGTCGGGAGTGGGCACGAGGGTGGCGAGGTCCCAGAGCAGCAGCGGTGTCGTGACCGGAGGAGGCGGCGACGGGCGCACACCGCCGGCCAGCAGGCCGACCGGCGTGTCCGCGAAGCGCACCGCACGCGGTGACGCCAACGCGACCCGCCCGCTCTCCGGCCAGGAACCCATCACCCCTCCTCCTGCGCACCGCTGCCCGCCCACCGGTCAGGACGGACGCTCGAACCAGTGCTCGAATTTCGCCGCGTAGAGCGTGTTGCCGGAGAGCTTGACCTTGCCGCGCAGGAACGCCTGCATCCCGTTGATCCGTCCGGTCACCAGCCGCAGGAAGGTGGGCAGCTCCACCGTCGTGGTGAGCTGTGGAGATTCGACCTGTCCCCGACCGGACTCGCAGACGCCGTCGTGGATCCGGACGAAGTACTCGTGCGGGCCGTCCGGCGTCTTGATGACGTACTGGAAGTCGGCCTGCTGGCCCTTCGCCCGGTCGGCGCGGAACACGTCGGGCATGTTGCCGAAGACCTCGTCGAGCAGCCCACCCACACCGCCCTCGTGCTCCTGGGCAAAGGCGAAGACGTCCGACTCCGACCGGGAACCGGCCGCCTGCCTGATCCGCTCGAACCTCGTCGTGTCGATAGCCATCGAAGAGGGGCTCCTCCCGCTCGGTTCCGGTTCGGGGTCGGCGACCCCTGGTTACTGAAGACCACCATCACCGGCCGCCGGGGCACAGCGCCGAGAGGGCAGTGCTTCCGCACCCCCCCGTGCTGGACGGTCCGGGACACCGAAGAGGGCACCCGATCGGCCCCCCTCTTCGGGCGTTCACGCCCCTCTGCCCTCGCTGGTTGGCTGCCAATGGTCATCACGCACGCGACGGCACGCCCGGTGGATGGCGCCGGGCGGCCGGGACGCGCCGGAGCGGAGGCACGATGTACGACGTCATCGTCATCGGGGGACGCTGCGCCGGCTCCCCACTCGCGATGCTGCTGGCGCAACTCGGGCACCGGGTGCTCGTGCTGGACCGGTCACACTTCCCCAGCGACCGGCTGTCCACCCACTACGTCCAGCCCAGCGGCCTGGCCCGGCTCCGGCGCTGGGGTCTGCTGGACCAGCTCGCCGCGAGCGGCTGCCCGCCGATCAGGGAGGCCCGCTGGTGGTTCGGTGAGACGCTGGTCAGCGGATTCGCGCCGGAGGTCGACGGCATCGACATGGCGTACGCCCCGCGACGCACGGTGCTCGACGCTCTGCTGGTCAGGGCGGCCCGCGACCGGGGCGTCGAGGTGCGGGAGGGGTTCACCGTACGGGAGCTGCTGTTCGACGGCGACCAGGTCTGCGGTGTACGCGGCCGGAGCGCGGGCGGAACGGACGAGACGATCAGAGCCACCGTGGTCGTGGGCGCGGACGGCCGGCACTCGATGGTCGCCCGCGCGGTCGGCGCGGAGAGCTACGACGAGCGGCCCGCCTACACGGTCGTCTACTACACGTACTGGCAGGGGCTGTCCGCGCACCGCCGCAACCGCAACGAGGTGTTCATCCACGAGGACACGCAGATCGGGGTGATACCCACCCACGACGACGCCTACCTGATCCAGGCGGCCCGGCCGCACTCGTTCGCCGCGACCTACCGCACGGACATCGAGGGGCACTACCGCCAGGCGATCCGCGAGGCGGCTCCCGCCCTGGACCGGGAGCTGGACGGCGCCACGCGGGTGTCGCGGTTCCTGGGGACGGCGGCGCTGCAGAACTACTACCGCCGCCCGTACGGGCCCGGTTGGGCGCTGATCGGTGACGCCGGCTTCCACAAGGACCCGCTGACCGGCCAGGGCATCAGCGACGCGTGGCGGGACGCCGAGTCGCTCAGCGCGGCACTGCACGCGACGCTGACCGGCGCCGAAGGGTGGGACCAGGCGATGTCGGAGTACGAGCGCCGGCGCAACGCCGACTCGGCGATGATGTACGACTTCACCTGCGAGGCGGCGAGCTTCGAGTTCGACCCGATGACCCGGCATCTCGTCCAGGTCCTCGCCACGTCGCCGGAGCACGCGAACCGCTTCTTCGGCGTCATCGCCGGAACCGTGGCCCCGGAGGACTTCTTCTCGCCCGACAGCCTGCTGGACATGCTCGGGCGGCTGCCGGAGGACACCTTCGCCGACGAGGGCGACCTGGTCGGTTGAAGCCGTACCCGCCAACCAGGGAGACAACCGTGAGCGGCACCCCGACGTCGCAGCTGACCCCGCCCGTCCTCGACGATTTCGACCCGTACAACCCGATCTTCCGCGCGGACCCGTACCCCGAGTACGAACGCATCCGCGCGGTGGGAGGCCCGGTCTACTGGGAGTATCTCGACTCGTATCTCATCGCCTCGCACGCGGACGCCACGGCCGTGCTGGCCGAGCCGGGCCTGCGGGTACAACCGCCACCCGAGGTGGCCGAGATGCTGCTCTCCATGGTGCCGACCGAACTGCACCCGATGCAGCAGACCCTGCTGTTCCAGGACCCGCCGGACCACACCCGGCTCCGGAACCTGACCCGGCGGGCGTTCTCGTCGTCGGCGATCGCCGGGGTGCTCGCGGAGGGTCGTCACACCGCCCGGGCGGTCCTCGACCGGGCGGTGCGGTCGGGTCGGCTGGAGGTGGTCGACGACCTGGCCTTCCCGGTCTCCCTCCAGGTGATCGGCGACCTGCTCGGGGTGCCGCGGTCGGACCTGCCGCTGCTCAAGGAGTGGGGGCAGGCGCTCTCCCCGGCGGCGGACATTCCGGCCGCGGCCGGCTCGCTCGAGCGTGCCCTGGAAGGCTTCCAGGCGTTCGACGACTACTTCGGCCGGCTGGCCGAGCGTCGCCGCCGGGATCCGGGAGACGACCTCTTCTCCGCCCTGGTGCAGGCCGAGGCCGAGGGGGTCATATCCCGTGACGAGCTGCACGCCAACGCGATCCTGACCTTCATCTCGGGCCACGAGACGCTGGTGGCCTTCGCCGCCAGCGCGTTCCTCTGCTTCCTGCGTCGTCCGGATCAGCTCACGCTGCTTCGCCAACGGCCGGAGCTGGCCGCCAACGCGGTGGACGAGGTGCTCCGGTACGAGAGCCCGCTCCAGCTGGCGACCGCCGGCGGGGGCCGGTGGACCCAGCAGGATCTGCTGGTCGGCGACCACGTCATCCCGGCCGGACAACGGGTGCTCGTCCTGCTGGGCGCGGCGAACCGCGATCCGGCCGTCTACCCCGACCCGGACCGGTTCGACATCGTCCGGCCCGCCTACCGGCACCTCTCCCTCGGGCACGGGCTGCACTTCTGTGTCGGCGCCGTGCTCGCCAGGCAGCAGGGCAGCATGATCCTGGAGGAGTTGGCCGCCACGCGGGCCGAGTTCGAGGCAACGCTGACCGAGCTGGACTGGATGCCGCTGTTCATGCAACGGCGGCTGGCGGCGCTGCCGCTGCGGGTCGACCCGCGCTAGGTGCGTTGCCCGAGGCAGGCCGGTCGTGTGACCGGCCTGCCTCGGGCCGTGTGGCGTCGGTGCTGCGCTGTCGTCGGAACACGCGCTCCCCCGCCCGCGACTTCGCGGGCGGGGGATTCAGGTCGTGCGCGCGGCGGTCAGGCCGGCTGGTCGCTACCCGTACGGGCACGCGCGGCCTCGGTGCGGGCGATCAGGTCGTCGGTGAAGAAGTCCTGCCAGGTGTACATACCGGCGATCAGTCCGAAGAACCTGTCGACCTGCTCCTGGTCGCCCTCGATCACCCGCAGCACGTCGAGCAGCTCGGGCATGGGCTCCAGGCGGGCCGCCTGGAGGTTGAAGTAGTACTCGGGCATGGCGTCCTCGTCGCGCCGGGCACCGTATTGGCTGAGGGCGGCGTCGAGCGGGCCGTCCCCCGACAGGGCCGGGATCAGATGCTCGGCGAGCAGGTCGGCGTGGCGGACGGCGTCGCTGATGCCGAACGCGCCCACGGGATCCTTGTGGAATCCGGCGTCACCGACGAGCGCCCAGCCCGGGCCGGTGGCCTGCCGGAAGAAGTTCGGCAGCCGGCCCGTCCCGACGAACCGCTCCTCGCGACGACCGTCGCGCAGCCGCTCGGCCAGCGCCGGTGCGGCCACCTCCAGCGCCTTCCAGTAGTTGCCCTCGACGTCCTTGCGGACGTCCTCGAACTCCTCACGCGGCCACTGGATGCCGACCATGACCTGGCCGTCGTTGGTGGGCACGACCCCGACCGCGCGCCGCTGGTTGACGTAGACCTCGTAGTCGGCGGGCACCCCACTCCAGTACGTGTAGTACAGACAGCAGAGGGTGGGCACCTCCTCGTACATCGGCGCCTCGACGCTGCGCGCCACCGCGGAGTCGATGCCGTCGGCGCCGATCACCACGCGGGCGCGCTCGGTGAAGGGCGTGCCCCGGTCGCTGTTGCCGGTCACGCCGACCACCCGGCCGTCCTCCCAGAGCAGCCCGTTGACGTTGACCCCCTCCCGCACCTCGGCGCCCGCCGCGCCGGCGGCCCGGACCAACATCGTGTCGAGCACGTAACGGCGGGGCCCGTACGCGGCGCGGATTCCGTCGATCGGTGGCGCGCAGCCGGTGACCGAGACGCCGGACAGGGTCCAGCGGGCCACCTCCAGCGGCGGGCAATTGGTCTGGCGCAGGTCGTCGAGGAGGCCCCAGCGGGCCAGCCGGGCGATGGTGGGCTGGTGGACGTAGTGCGTCGACATGGTGTCGCTCGGAAAGGTGGCGCGATCGAGCAGCAGCACGCGGTGGCCGGCCCGGGCGAGGAGCATGGCCGTGGTGGATCCGGCGCAACGGGCGCCGACCACGATCGCGTCGTACATGGGTGGTCCTCCTGCCGATGAGCGGGGGTGGGTCGGATCGGATGTCCGGTTTCAGCGCAGAACGGCAGCGACCGGCCGGCGGGGGCTGGCCGCCGCCGGCCTCGTGGGGTATCCGATGCGGAAGGTGACGAGCGCCTGGGCGGCCGGGTCACCGACCAGGTCGGCGAGGATCCGCCCGAACTGCGGGGGCGCCCCGGTCTGCCGCTCACGGTCGGCCCGCACGGTGAGCATGTTGAGGTGCCCGACGGCCAGCCCTCGCGAGGTCGCGAAGAGGTGGATGCGCTGCAGCAGCCGTCCACCGGTGATCCGGTCGACGACGTCACCGGCGTCGGGCACGGTGACGATGGCGAACGCCGCCGCCGTGGGTACGTGCACCTTTCGCGTCTGGCGCAGCCAGAAACGGTCGGCCATCCGGCGTGAGGGTGCGGGCAGCCACCCACTGATGCGGGCCACCAGCGGGTGCATGCCCTGCGTCGCCGTGGTCATCCCGTCGGCGTGGCGGCGCACCTCGGCGTCGCTGCCGCGAAACCAGGCGTGTCCGGCGCGGGACTGCTCCTCGTCCTGGATGATCTCCTCGGTCGCCGCCACCAGCGCGGTGCCGATACGGCGCCGCTCCTGGGCCGTGGTGAACCAGCGGATCCCGGCACGGGGCAGGTCGACGGCGCCCAGGCTGCTGATCTCGGCGATCAGCTCGTCGGACAGCGCCTCGCTCCGGAACGGCCCCCGGTTGGTGTGCCGGGCGGGTATCGCCAGGTACAGCTCGGAGACGTCCGGTGTCCCCGGGTGCAGCAGCATGGTCGCGGCGTGCTCGGGTCGGTCCGGGTCCGGACGAAGGTGGATCTCGGGCGACCAGCCGCTGGCCCGTGCCGCCAACGACATGTTCTCCAGGGCGCAACCGAGACCGACGTTCAGCTCGCGGTCGAGCGGATCGAGCGCGCCCTGGCGTCGGGTGAGGTCGGCGAAGAGGTCGATCCGATCGGGGGCCACTCGGAAGGTCCAGGGTTGGACGTTGCGCGCGTTCGCCGCGAGGATCGCCGCCGCGACCAGCACGGCCGGTCCCTGCTCGTCGCGCCAGGTCTGCCATGGCGTGAACGCGGAGCCCCGTTCAGGCTGCGCCGGATTGAGCGCCGTGAGATCCATGGGAGCAACACTGCGGCGTCGCGCCGGTCACCGGCAGCGCCCTTCGGGCCGCGAACGTGGGGTACCCGATCGGTCAGCGCGGGTGGCCCTGTCCGGAAGTACGCGAATCTCCAAGAGTGGGGGAATGACTGACACGGTAACCGACGACACGGATGCGCCGGAACTGCACCTGATGAACTTCTTCGATCCCCGGTCGCGACCCAATCCCTATCCGTCGCTGCGGCAGATCCGCGAGGCGTCCCCCTTCATGGCGATGAACGGCAACCTGATGGTGCTCGCCAAGCACCACGACGTCGAGCGTGTGCTGCGGCATCCCGCGGCCAGCGCCGACCGGAGCCGGTCGAAGATCCTCAGCAGCCAGGCGGTCGAGTCCCGGCGGGAGGTCATGACCTTCCTGGATCCACCCGATCACACCCGCCTGCGAGGGCTGGTCTCCAAGGCGTTCACGCCGCGCATGGTCACCAACCTGGAGCCCCGGGTCCGCGCGGTGGTGGACGACCTGGTCAGCGATGTCGCGGCACACGGGTCGCCGGTCGACGTGCCGAGCGTCTTCGCGTATCCCGTCCCGGTGAAGGTGATCTGCGAGCTGCTCGGGGTACCGCCGGAGGACCACCGGATCTTCGGCCAGTGGTCGACGGTGCTGGGCCGGGCGCTGGATCCGCTGATGGCGGCCAACCGTGACGAGGACGTGGACCGGGAGGATGTGGAGACGCGCGCCGCGTTCTACCAGTACTTCCGCGACCTCATCGCCAAGGGCGAATGGTCGGAGGAACACCTGCTGCCCCGACTCGTCAAGGCCGAAGCCGAGGGTGACCGGCTGACCGAGACGGAGCTGCTCGCCACCCTGGCCCTGCTGGTCATGGCCGGCCACGAGACGACGGCCAACCTCATCTCGCACGCGATCCTGACCCTGCTGCGCCACCCCGAGCAGCTCGCGATGCTGCGCGACGACGTGAGCCTCATCCCGGGCGCGGTGGACGAGATTCTGCGGTACGAGCCGTCGGTGCAGATGTTGCACCGGATGGCCGGCGCCGAGATGACGTTCGACGAATTCACGGTGCCCGAGGGGATGGACCTGCTGCTGCTCACGGCCGCCGCGAATCGCGACCCCGACGTGTTCGAGGACCCGGAGCGCTTCGACATCACCCGCGGTGGGGAGAACCGACTCAACCACCTCTCCTTCTCGGCCGGTCCGCACTTCTGCCTGGGCGCGAACCTGGGCAGGCTCGAAGCCGAGGTGGCGATCGAGGCCTTCGTGACCCGGGTCGTCGATCCGCGGTTGGTCGAGGAGTCGGTGGAGTACCGCCCGCACGTCATCCTGCGTGGGCCGGAAAGCATGCAGGTGTCCTTCTCGGCGATTCGCTGACCGGCGGGGGCACCGGACCAGCCGATGGCCGGTCCCCACGGCCGTACCAGGGGCGGCTCGCCGCGCGGGTCTCGCGTGTCGCCCCTTTACTTCATGTTGGCCTGAACTGTAAGACTGTCCCCAGTCGGCCAATCTCACCAGGCCCGAAGTCGAGTCGAGGTGTTCCATGGCAATGCTGCGTGACTTCGTGCACCGATCGACGCGGCTGCTCGGCAGCCGCCATCGCGGCGCGGCGGATCCCAGTGGAATGGGGATGACTGCCGAAACCTACGACCGCCTGAGCGGCCGGATGCTGGCCGGGCTCTACGACCGGGTGGCCCGCGACGTGTGCGCGGTGGCCAGTGGTCCCGTCCTGGACGTCGGCACCGGGCCCGCGCGGCTGCTCCGGACGGTGGCATCCCGACGGCCCGACCTGCACCTCACGGGGGTGGACGTCTCGCCGCAGATGGTCGCCGTCGCGCGGCAGCGGGTCACCGAGGCCGGCCTGACCGACCGCGTCACGGTCGACGTCGCCGACGCCACCGCCCTGCCCTACCCGGACGGATCGTTCGCGGTGGTGGTCTCCACCCTGAGCCTGCACCACTGGCCGGTCCCGGTCGCGGCGGTCAGCGAGCTGCTGCGGGTGCTGCGACCCGGCGGGCGCCTGCTCATCTACGACTTCCGGTCGGCGCAGATGGAGCAGGCGGCGCGGCTCGTGAGGGCTGACGCGTCCGCCTCAGCGCGGGTCACGCTCAGCTCCGTACCCCTGAGTCGGTGGCTTCCCGTGCCGCTCTTCGCCCGGCTGAACGTCGACACCAACCCGGACGGCGCCCCGTCGAACCACTAGGTGACCTGTCGGCTACCCCTGCCGACCCGGTTATCCGCGTCTGGCTCCCATCCCTGACCGAAAGTTGAATATCGCCCATGACTGAGCACAGTGAATTCGGACCGGAATCGTACGGCGAGCGCCTCGCGGAAATCTACGACGACTGGGTGGTACAGCTACAGGACGACACCGAGCAGACGGTCACCTTCCTCGCCGACCTGTCCAAGCAGACGGCCTCCGAGACCGGCGCCGGGGACCTGCTCGAACTCGGCGTGGGCACCGGCCGGGTGGCGCTCCCGCTGGCCGCCAAGGGACTGTCCGTCACCGGCGTCGACGCCTCGGTGCAGATGCTGGACCTGCTGGCGGCCAAGCCCGGCGGCCAGCAGATCCAGCGCGTGCTCGGTGACTTCACCGACGTGCGCGTCGACCGGCAGTTCGGTGTCGTCTACATCGTCTTCAACACCCTCCTGAGCCTGCCCACCCAGGAGGATCAGGTGCGTTGCCTCCGCAACGCGGCCGAACACCTGGTCAGAGGTGGGGCCCTGGTGGTGCAGGCGTTCGTCCCCGACGTCGCGCGATTCGAGGCCGGCCGCAGCAGCGGCCAGGCGATGGAGGTCGCCCGGAAGGAGAGCACCAGCCTGCTGCTGAGCGTCAGCAACCACGACCCGGTGACGCAACGCATGTGGCCGCGGTACGGGCTCAAGGGAGACAGCGGCGTCCAGGAGTACCCCCTGCAGTTCCGCTATGTCTGGCCCAGCGAGCTGGACCTCATGGCGCGGCTGGCCGGTCTGAAGCCGGAAAGCCGGTGGGGCGGCTGGGAGGGGCAGGAGTTCACCGCTGAGTCGCCCTGGCACGTGTCGGTCTACCGCCGGGTCAACTGACCCCGCCGACCAGCAGGAGGCGCACCAGTGCAGGGCACTCGACCGTCACGGCACACCGTCATCGTCGTCGGCGCCGGCTTCGCGGGTCTGGCCGTGGGCATCCAACTGAAGCGGCGCGGCATCGACTCGTTCCTCATCCTCGACAAGGGTGACGACCTGGGCGGCACCTGGCGCGACAACGTCTACCCGGGTGCGAGCTGTGACATCCCCTCACACCTCTACTCGTACTCTTTCGCGCCGTACCGCGACGCGTCGGTGCGCTACCCGGCGCAGCCGCAGATCCTCGACTACCTCCGAAGCTGCGCCGACCGGTACGGGGTACGGGCGCACCTGCGCACCGGCGTGGAGATCGAGTCCGCGAGCTACGACGACAGCACGTGCACGTGGAGCCTCAGCGCGACCGACGGTACCCGCTTCGAGGCCGACGTGGCGGTCTTCGCCCTCGGGCAGCTGCACCTGCCCAACGTTCCGACCATCGCGGGGCAGGACCAGTTCTCGGGCGCTCGTTCCACTCGGCGCAGTGGAACCAGCGGGTGGACCTCACCGGGCAACGGGTCGCGGTCATCGGGAACGGGTCGAGCGCGGCGCAGATCGTGCCCGGCATCGTCGACCAGGTGGCCGAGCTCCACGTGTTCCACCGGTCCGCCGCGTACGTCCTGCCGAAGCCCGCGCCGGAGTTCCGGCCGTCGTTACGGTCCGCGCTACGCGTGCTGCCCGGGCTGCACCAGGCTTACCGGTCGATGCTGTTCTGGCGCTCCGAGCTGGTCCTCTTCTCGGCGCTGCGGCGGCACCGGATCGCCGGGGTGCTCGCCGCCGCGTCCCGGAAGCACCTGCACGACCAGGTGGGCGACCAGGCCCTGCGCGAAAAGCTGACCCCCGACTACCCCATCGGCTGCAAACGGCTGCTGCTCGCCAGTGACTACTATCCGGCCCTGAGCAGGCCGCACGTCGACGTCGTCCGGGATGCGATAACCCGGATAACCGCCGACAGCATCCACACGGCCGACGGGCGGGAACGACGCGTCGACACCATCATCTACGCCACCGGCTTCCGCAGCACCGAATTCCTGGCCTCCGTCGAGGTGACCGGCGCCGAGGGTGTCCGGCTGCACGACCGGTGGAAGCAGGGGGTGTACGCCTACCTCGGCATGATGGTGGACGGCTTTCCGAACATGTTCCTCATGTACGGACCGCACACCAATCTGGGGCACAACTCGGTGGTGCTCGCCCTGGAGTCGCAGGCGGACTACATCGCCCAGTCGGTGGCGGCGTTGCGGGACCGGGGCGCCGGCGCGTGGGACGTCCGTCCGGAACGGATGGCCGAGTGGCGCCGCCTCGTCGACGGCGCCCTCGACGGAATGGTGTGGAGTGACCGGTGCACCAGCTGGTTCAAGGACGCGAGCGGACGCGTCTCCACGAACTGGCCCTACCGGACACCGCGCTACCAGCGGATGGTGCGCCGAAGGAACCCCGACGACTTCCGGTTCCGGCCCGTGCGGCGGGCGGTGGAGCCGGCCACATAGGCGGCTGGCCCGCTGCCCGACGGTGACGACCATCCAATACCTGACGTCGACCGACGGAGCACGACGATCCCGGGCCGGTTGCTCCGGTCCGGGACGGTCACCACCCTCCCGGTTGCCGGCAGAACTGCTCGATGAGCGTGGCCACGGCCACGTCACCGGCCAGTCCGGCGGCGATCAGGAGCGCGCAGGGCACGTGCCGGTACACCGTCTGCCGCCCCTCCTGGTGGGACACCCGCCCCTCCAGTTGCCGTACCCGCGCTTCGAAGATCTCCGCGGTGTGCATGCCGGCCACGGCCGCGTTGAACCGCGGCGCCGAGGCGACCTTCAACAACGCGCCGGCGAGCACCTGCCGCCGGGACCGGGACAGCGCCGCCCGGTCGGCGGCCAGTTCCTGGCAGAGCAGGTGGTGCCTGAGCATGCGTCGGCTGCCGGGCACGTACCACACCAGGGCGGAGAACAGCCCGAGCACCAACCGGTTCAGGGGGTCGAGCCGCTCGGCATGATGCCATTCGTGTCGGAGCACCACGGCAAGCTCGGCTTCGGTGGCGACGGCGACGAAGCCACTGCTCAACAGCACCCTGGGCCGTAGGAGGCCGTATGTCAGAGCGAACGCGCCGCGGGAGTCGACCTGCACGATCCGGTCGGTCGGGAGGACGCCGTCACCGGCGCGCAGCAGTTGGGGATCCGGTTCCACCCGGTGGACGGCCACCCACCGGGACAGGGTCACCATCCCCATGCACTGACGCGCCAGGGTGAACGCGCAGCGGACGATCCCGGACACCGTCAGCACGATGCCGACGGCGGCGAGGACCTCGACGCCCAACCTCGGCAGCGCGCTGCCGCCACCGGCACCCTCCAGCTGGAACGAGGCCACCGCCCGGCTCATCTCCGTCACCAGGTAGCCGAGCACGACGAGCACCGTCGTCAACTGAGCCACGCGTGTCAGCGGGTACCTCCACCGGCCGGACCAGCACATTCTCAGCTGCCTCCCTCGTGTGGTCGCCGGTTGTCGCAAGCGGCGGACAGGCCGCTCGTAGCGCTCACCCGCTGGCGTCCTCGTCGCGTATCAGGCGACTCAGGCGGGACCGGATGCCGAGTTCGGCGGAGTACATGTCGACGAAGTGGGCGACGGCCATCTCACCGTGGTCGCGGATCACGTCCCGCACCGCGAGTTCCGCCGCGTCGGCCACGACCGGCTGGTAGACGTACGCGCGCCCGTTCATCTCCCGAACCAGGATGTCTCGATCGGCGAGCCTGGCCAGCACGGTCATGATGGTCGTGTAGGCGAGCGGTTCGACGCGCGCGCGATTGAGACGCTCCTGCACCTCGCGCACCGTGAGCGGCCGCGGCGCATCCCACAGCGTCTCCAGCACCTCGGCACCCAGGGTTCCTAGCATCCTGCTCAGCTGGGACGACATGGCACCCCACCTCCGTCCCGGATACACCTTGGTGACAACGGTAGCGGCTTCAGACGGCCTTCGGCATGTCCGCGGCGACCGGATGGCGACGAATCAGCGCCTCCAGGCGCACCACACCGAGGACGACGACCCCGAATCCGTACCAGAGCAGGTCGTGCCAGATCTCCTTCGACCGGCCCTGTCCGTGCAGATACATGTCCCACCCGAAACCGAGGAGCTGGGTGCCGCCGCCCAGCAGCATCAGCAGGCCGGCGAGCCGGAGGCCGGGGCGGGTGAGCAGCCAGGCGCCGAGCGCGGTCAGCATGGCGGCGCCCAGGTAGATACCGAGGTGGATCCTCCACAGCTCCCGCGGTGGTTCCGGGACGAAGGAGACGTTACGGGCGTGCCAGTAGGTGTCGAAAGCCTGACCAAGGAGGAACACGACGACACCGGCAAATACGGCGGCACGGCCGAGCGCGGGAACGGTCGGCACGGCGGGACTCCCTTCCAGGGGCACGGAAACAGGTTCAGCCTCACAGGACCGTCGACCTCCGGACACGCTCCGACGACCCCCACGATCGGTCGAGCGAGAAGGCCACCCCGGTCGGGCACATCCCACCTGACCCGGTGGTACCACTCGTCGAGGCTGGCGCGACCACGGCCAGGCAACCACGCTGCCTCGATGGACGGCGTCATCTACCTCGCACACGTCACCGGCTCTGTGGACGATCCGATCCCGCTGTCCTATGCGCTGGTCGCCGCGTGCGTCGCCCTGTACGCCTCGTTCGACGTCCTGCGCCTGAACGGACGAAGGGCAGCACCGCCGGAGCGGGTCGGACGTCCGCTGCCGGCCCTTTTGCGGTCCACTGCCGACCAGCCCCCGCTGCGCGTGGCGGCGGCACTGCTCGGCATCGGTGCCGCGACGTGGACGCTCGGCACGCTCTGGGCCGGCCCAGCTGGTCCGGACAACCCGGCTCTCGGGGCGATCTTCGGCCTCTTCTGGGTCGGCCTGGTTCCGGCGTCGCTGCTGCTCGGTCCGGTGTGGCGGCACCTGAACCCGATCCGGACCGCGCAGACGCTCATCTGTCGGACGGCCCGGATCGACCCAACGCGGGGGCGGGTTCCCCTGCCCGACCGGTTGGGTTACTGGCCCGCCGCCGTCGGCCTGTTCGGCTTCGCCTGGTGGGAGCTTGTCGCGCCGGCACGGCAGCAGCCCTCGTCGGTGGCCGCCTGGCTCACCGGGTACGCCGTCGTGCAGCTCGCCGCCGGGCTGCTGTTCGGCAGCCGCTGGTTCGAGCGAGGGGACGCGTTCGAGGTCTACTCCGACCTCGTCGGGCGGCTGTCCCCGATCGGGCGGGACGCGGACGGCACCCTGGTGCTGCGGCGTCCGCTGGCCGGGCTGGCCTTGGTCCCCGTCGCCCCCGGGCTCCTCACCACCGTGGCGGTGCTGCTCGGTGCCACCTTCTACGACAGCCTCAGCTCCGGGGCCTGGTGGCGGGCTCGGCTGGAGGACGCACCGCTACCGACGCTGTGGGCCACGCTGGCGCTGGCCGGCACGGCGGCCGCGGTGTACGCGCTGTTCGTCGCCGCGGCCGTGGCGGCCGCCCGACTCGGCGGTGTCCCGTCGGCCGTCCTCACGGCGCGGCTCACGCCCAGTCTGGTGCCCATCGCGGCCGGTTACGTCATCGCCCACTACTTCACCCTGTTCGTCGTCCAGCTGCAGAGCCTCGGCGGCGCGGGTCACGGCGGCGAGGGCGAGCTGGCGGAGGCGGCCGTGTGGGTGCCCCCGGCGTTGCTCGTCTCCCTGGTGCAGGTGGCGGCGGTGATCGTCGGGCATGTGGTCGGTAGCGTCGCCGCGCACGCCCACGCGGCCCGCGTACTGCCGTCGGCCCGGCTCACCCGGGCCATGGTGCCCATGCTGGTGTGCATGTTGGCGATCACCTTCTCCGGGCTCGCACTGCTCTGGGCGGCCTGACCTACGGGTGCCGCCGAGCCCGGTGGCGCCCGGTCCCGCCGGGCGCCACCGGGGTTTCAGCGCACCTGCTCGGCGATCTCCTCGAGGGTCGAGACCAGCAGGTCGACGAAGCGATCGATGGTCTCCGGCGTGTGCCGGTTCGCGCTGTATCCGATGGTGAGACTGAGCCGGCCGGCGACGACGTATCCCACGACGTCGAGCAGCCGGACCCGCGCGCCTACGTCGCTGCGCTGCTGTCCGTACGACATTCGCGGCACACTGAGCAGGTCGCTGCGGAGGAACACCTCGTCGACCTGCCCCAGGTAGTTGACACCCACCTCGGCCTGCGGCATCGCGGCGAGCACCTCGGCCTCCTGGTCGGTGCCCAGGTACCGCAGCAACCCGTAGTGGCCACCGTGCGTGGGCACCGCGCGTAGCTGCCGGCTGACCTCGGTGACGCCGGACAGCACCGGCGCCGCGACGTCCATCTCCACCAGCACGGGGGCCAACGTGGAGAACCGGCCGACGGTCCGGCTGACGTTCAGCTCCCCGAGAGGCAGATCGCGGCCGTGCCATTCGAGGTCGATCAGCACGCGACGGATGTCCCCCCGCGTGCCGCCGCCGGTCACCGGCAGTGCCCGCAGCACCGCGGCCGTCAGTGCCTCACCGAGATCCACCGAGGTGCGTCGGGCGAGGAGGCGGACCAGTGACTCGGTGGTGCGATGGGCGATCCGCACGGTCACCGTGCGCAGCGATGTCAGGTCGTTCGCACCCTCCGTCTGATCGCAGCGGACCGCGTCGACGTCGCGTCGCTCCGGCGCGGTCCAGTATTCGAGTTCGTCACGGACCGGTGCGCTCTGCGCGTACGCGCCCAGTTCCCGTGTCCAGGCGCGGAACGGACTCGTCTTGCGCGGCAGCGTCGCCGAACCGCTCGCTTCCAGCTCCGCGTAGCAGGCGAGCAGGTCCTCGATGACCGTACGCCCCGAGTAGTGGTCGACGGCCAGCCAGTGCGCGAGGAAGAGCAGGCAGTGCGGACGCGGCCCCATGTCGAAGTAGGCCACCCGCAGCAGCGGGCCGGCGTGCAGGTCCAGGCTGCGCTGCCAGCCGTCACTGATCTTGATCACCGCGTCCTTCTGGGCCGCGGTGCCCAGCCCTGCCAGGTCGTGTACGGCGAACGGCAGCTCGGACGCCGGGTCGAAGGGGACGACCTCCGCCTGCCAGTCCCCGCCGGAGTCGGTGAACCGGAGCCGCAGCGCGTCGTGGTGCTCGATGACCTTGGCCAGTGCGGTGCGCAGCAGCCCCAGGTCGAGCGGTCGCTGTAGGGACAGCAGGAACGAGGCGTCGTTCCAGTGGTCCCGCTTCGGCAGGTCCTGGGCCAGGAACCACTGCTGCGACGGAGTCAGGTCGCTCGGTCCGATCGGCTCCTCCGGCCCGGTCTCGCCGACGGTGGTGGCGGTGGTTGCTTGTTGGGCGATGGTGGGGTTTTGGAAGATGTGTCGGAGGGTGAGGTGGAGTCCGGCGTTGTCGGCGGCGGCGGTGG
>NZ_JAEVHM010000046.1 GCF_016802865.1 Micromonospora parastrephiae
GGCGTGGGTGGGCGGCGGGGTTAGGAGGGGCGGGTGGCTTCGATGAGGAAGCGGGTGGCGTGGGCCTGGAACGGGCCTGTCGTGGTGATGTGGCGGTGCAGGGCGTGCAGCTGGTGGCGGTAGCGGTCCACGGTGAAGTCGGGCACCGTCCAGATCACCTTGCGCAGGAACCAGACCACCGCGCCGACGTCGGAGAAGACCGCCCGCAGCGTGGCGCGGCGCAAATCGACCACCCGCAGACCGGCGGCCTCGGCGGCGGCCACCGCCTGCTCGGGATGCCGCTGCGACGGCGGCGGCAACGGGCCGAGCATCGCCTCGCTCAACTCCCGCATCGTGCCCGGCCCGATCTGCTGGGACAGGAACCGGCCGCCGGGACGCAGCACCCGCGCGGTCTGCGCCCAGTCGGTGCGGACCGGATGCCGGCTGACCACCAGGTCGAAGCAGGCGTCCCGGAACGGCAGCGGCGCGTCCGGGTCGACCGCCACCACGGTGGCGCCGACGCGCCGCAGGGTATGCCGCGCAACCTCCACGTTCGGCGGCCAGCCCTCGGTGGCCGCCAACAGCTTCGGCGGACGGGGAACCTCGGCGAGCACCTCGCCGCCGCCGGTGTCCACGTCCAACGCCGTGTCGGCACGCGCCATCCGGTCGGCGACCAGCCGGGCGTACCCCCAGGGTGGACGTTCCTCGGTGGCACGGCCGGCCAGCCAGTCGAAGCCCCAGCCGTCGACCGGCGCGGCAACCGCCTCCGCGATCAACTCGTCGGCTTCCCGCTCGGTGCTCATGGCGGTCAGCCTCGTCCGGCCGTCACGCTGACGGCAACCCATTTGCCGCCGTGCGCCCGTGTCAGGGGCGCGGGCGGGCGACCTCGACGGTGGAGCCGGCGAGCGCATCCAGGCTGCCGGCCTCGGTGCGACGGCCGGTGTCGAACTGGCGCATGAGCCGGGCACCCAGGCGTACGCCGACCCCGCCGGCGGCCAGCGCGACGAGTTCGGTGAGCAGGATGGCGACGGTGGCGCCGCGCTGTGGTGAGTGCGCGCGCACCAGGCAGGTGACCAGGAACAGGCCGGCCATCGCCGTGTTCACCAGGTTGAAGGCGATGGCGGTGCGGCGGGTGCGGTCGACCGGCACGTCCCACAGGTCGACCATGCCGGCGATCACGGTCATCGCGGCGGCGAACAGGGCGGCGACGCCGGTCCAGTAGCCGACCTCGCCGAGGAACGCCGGCCCGCCGATGACATCGGTGAGGTCGAAGACGGTGGCGCTGACGAAGAGCCCGAGCGGGAACGTCACCAGCATCGGTTGGATGGGGTGCCCCTGCACCCGCAGCCGGCTCTGCATCGGTCCTCCCCAGGGTCGGCGCAGCTCACCAGTACCAGACTGCTACCCGGGGCCCGTCGTGGCGAAACGACCACGCCCGACTCGCCGCCGGCCGGGAGAACGGGCACCCCCGGACACGTTGTCGAGCCCGGACGGCCGGTGCTTGCGTGGCCGATGTCGCGGCTTCCCACGCCTGGGACCCCCCGGTGTCAGCGATCTGGAGTCGATCACGCAAGCAGCGGGCGCGCGGGACAGTCGTTCAGCTCTCGCGTTGGCGGGAGACCGTCCGCACCAGGCGCTCGGCCACCTGGCGCAGCGGGATGTCCAGTGAGGACGCGGCGGTGCGCAGTACGTCGAGGGCCTCGGCGGGCGTACAGCCCCGCTGCGTCATGATCACGCCGACGGCCTGGCCGATCACACCGTCGAGCAGCAGTTCGGCGTCCCGCTCGCCGGCCATTTCGGCCTGCCGGCCCCGGTCCCGTACGGCGGCCAGCAGCAGGCCGGCGTGTTCGGCGAGCAGCATCGCGGTCAGCTGGTGCTGTGGGGTGAGCAGGTTCGGCGCGGCGGCGTACAGGTTGATGGCCCCGATCACCTGGTCATCGATGTCCACCGGGGCGGAGATAACCCCGCGTACGCCGAGGTGTCGGGCTCGCGCCGTCCAGGCCGGCCAGCGCGGTTCACCGGTCAGGTCCACGGCGAGGATCATCTCGCGGCGCCGGATCGCGCTCATCGCCGGCGAGTCCGGCCCGTGGCGCAGGTCGTCCAGGCCGGCCAGCCGCTCGTCGGAGGCGGCCACGCCGGCCGGCTCACCGGCGCGCAACGCCGTGAATCCGCACCAACGCACGCCGGCCACCGCGTCCCGGGTGACCCGGACCAGCGCCAGCAGCGCCTGATCGAAATCGGTCAACGCGATGAGGCCGGCGGTCAGTTCCCGCAACAGTGCGGCGGTTTCCAGTACGCCGAGGTTGTGCACCACGGGTTCCCGCGTGTCCAGGTTCACTGGTCCGCAGCTCCCGTACGCGCCCGTGCCCGCCCAGCCGGCATTGTCACCTGTGTCATCGTCTGCTCTCTCCCGACTTGACCGACCCGCCCTACTACCCCGCGGAACCCTGGTCGAAACGGTGTGAACCAGGGCTCCTGCCGCACCGAAGGCGCACGGACATCCGACGACGCGCGGACATCCGAAGACACGCGGACATCCGACGGCGCGCGGACAGGAGCCCCGCAGGGAGCGTCAGCGCGACGCGCCGCTGAGCCGTCGGCCGATCGAGGCGATCAGGCGGTCGAGCTCGGAGCCGAACGGGTTGTCGTGCACCAGGTAGGTCCAGGTGGCGGTCGGTCGTACCAGGGTGCCGTCCTCGGGCTCCCAGTTCTCGTCGAATTCGGTCTCGGTGAACGTGGCGATGGTGCGGGCCTCGATCTCCGGGATCAGGTTGTTGAAGGCCGGCACGGCGGCCCGGTGGAACTCGTCGAGCGGGTCGAGCCGGCCCAGCGCGCGCAGGTGCACGCCCTCGCGGACCTCCGACAGCTCGGACAGGTGCTCGGCCCAGAGCCGGTCCAGGTGGTAGAGGGCGATCGACCGGGCCGCACGGGCGAGCAGGTCCTCGTCCATCTCGCCGGCCTTCTCGGGCACCTTGTCCAGCAGCATCAGCGCGGCCACGTCGCTGGTCAGTAGCCGCTCCCGGCGCTGGGCGAGGGCCTTGCGCTGCTGCTCGATCACCACGCTGTAGCGCCAGGTGTTGCGGTGGATCTCGTGGTTGACGCCCTCGGCGACCCGCTGGGCGTGCTCCACCGCGTAGTCGACCTGCTCGTCGGTGACCAGACCGTCGGCGTTCATCCGCGGCGACGGGGGCACCGAGTCCGCGGCGTGCCGGACGACCAGGTCGTCCTCCAGGCTCACGAAGAAGACCGAACCACCCGGGTCGCCCTGCCGGCCGGCCCGGCCGCGCAGCTGGTCGTCGACCCGCCGGCTGTCGTGCCGCCCGCTGCCGATCACGTAGAGCCCGCCCAGCTCGGCCACCCGGTCCTGGTCGGCCTGGTCGCTGCCGCCGAGCCGGATGTCCACACCCCGGCCGGCCATCTGGGTGGAGACGGTCACCGCGCCGTACGCGCCCGCCTCGGCGATGATCGCCGCTTCCTCGTCGTCGTTCTTGGCGTTGAGGACCACGCAGGGCACCCCGGCCGCGTTCAGCCCGGCGGCCAGCCCCTCGGATTCCTTGACGTCCAGGGTGCCGACCAGCACGGGCCGTCCCTTGGCGTGCCAGCGCTGGATCTCGTCGATCAGCGCCTCGTCCTTCTCCGCCCGGGTGGCGTAGATCCGGTCCGGTTCGTCCTCCCGGACGCACGGCGTGTTCGGTGGGATCACCGCCACCTCGAGGCCGAAGAACTCCCGCAGCTGGTCGCCGACCAGCACCGCGGTGGCGGTCATGCCGCACACCTTCGGGTAGAGCGCGATGAACGCCTGCACGGCGATGGTGCCCAACACCTCACCCTCGGCGGTGGCGTCCAGGCCCTCCTTGGCCTCGACCGCCGCCTGGAGCCCGTCGGGCCAGCGGCGGCGCTGGGCCACCCGACCGCGCATCTCGTCGATCAGCTCGACCGAGCCGTCCCGGACGATGTAGTCCACGTCACGGTGCAGCAGTGCCTGCGCGTGCAGCGCCACGTTGACGGCGGAGAGCTGCGCGACGTGTTCCTCGTCGTACAGGTCGATGCCGAGCTTGGCCTCGACGGCGGCCAGGCCGGCGGAGGTGAACGCCACGCTGCGCCCGTCCTCGGCGACGGTGAAGTGCCGGTCCTTGCGCAGCCCGCGCACCAGCGCGGCGGCGGCGTGCACCGGATCCTGCTCGCCCGGCACCGCCCCGGCGAGGACCATCGGCACCCGGGCCTCGTCGATCATGATCGAGTCGGCCTCGTCGACGATCGCGGTGGTCAGCGGCGGCTGCACCCGGTCGGCGATGTCGGTGACCAGCTGGTCGCGCAGGTAGTCGAAGCCCGCCTCGCTGACCGAGACGTAGGTGACGTCGCAGGCGTACGCATCGCGCCGCTCCTGCGGGCTGGAGGCCTCGTTGACCCACCCGACGGTCAGACCGAGCAGGGTGTAGACCGGCTCCATCCACTGGGCGTCGCGGCGGGCCAGGTAGTCGTTGACCGTGAGCACGTGCACCGGCCCGTTTCCGAGCCGGACGTGCCCGTACGCGGCGATCGCGGCGGTCAGGGTCTTGCCCTCACCGGTGGCCATCTCGGCGACCTTGCCGGACAGCAGCGCCATCGCGCCGAGCAGCTGCACGTCGTACGGTCGCTGGTCGAGGCCGCGGCGGGCGGCCTCACGGCCGACCGCGCAGATCTCCTCGTACCCGGTGGCGGCGCCGGCGGCCTCGGTCAGCTCGGCGTCGTCCAGCGCGGCGAGGTCGTCCTCGCGCGCCGCGATCGCCGGCAGCATCTTCTCCAGCGGAGCAAGTTCCACGGTCGAGCCCGGGCGCTGAAGGAACCGCCGGAACTTGCTCTTGAACCGTTGCGACACACCCATGAGCGGCAACGGTACGCGATCCGGGCCGGCTTGCGCGGCCCGGCCGCCGGCATGTCGACCCTCGGCGAGGGGCTCAGGCGACCAGTAGCTGGTGGGCGGCCAACTCGCGGTAGAGCGGGTCGGTGGCGCTCAGCTCGGTGTGTGTGCCCACGGCCACCACCCGGCCACCGTCGAGGACGACGATCTGGTCGGCGTCGACCACGGTGGCGAGCCGGTGCGCCACGATCAACAACGTCCGCCGGACGGCCACCGCGTCGATGGCGCGGCGCAGCGCGACCTCGTTGCGCGAGTCGAGGTTGCTGGTCGGCTCGTCGAGCAGCAGCACCGGCGGGCCGGCCAGCAGCGCGCGGGCGATGGCCAGGCGTTGCCGTTCACCCCCGGAGAGCAGCACGCCGCCCTCCCCCACCTGGACGTCCAGGCCCTGCGGGGTGCGCTCCACCAGGTGGGCGAGGTTGACCTCGTCGAGGACCTCGTGCAGCCGGTCGTCGGAGGCGTCCGGCGTGGTGATCAGCAAGTTCTCGCGCAGCGTGCCGGCGAGCACGGGAGCCTCCTGCTCGACGTAGCCGAGCCGGGCCCGCAGCGCGTCGCGGGGCAGGTCCCGCACGTCGGTGCCGTCGAGGCGGACCGCGCCGTCGCTCACCTCGTAGAAGCGTTCGACCAGGGCCAGCAGCGTCGACTTGCCGGCGCCGGAGGGGCCGACCAGGGCGGTACGGGTGCCGGCCGGCACCGCGAAGCTGACCTCGTGCAGCACCGACGCCCCGCCGGGGTAGCCGAACCCGACCCGGTCGAACTCGATCATGGGCGCGGGCCGGCGCGTGGCGCCCGGAGCGCCGACGCGGGCCGGCCGGTCCGTCGCGCCCTCCGCCGGCACGGTCAGGATCTCCTCGATCCGTTGCAGCGCGCCCAGGCCGGACTGCAACTGGGTGTACGCGTGCAGCACCCGGGCCAGCGGCAGGGCCAGGAAGAACAGGTACATGACGAAGGCGACCAGGTCGCCGACGGTGATCGCCCCGGCGGCCACCCGGGCGCCGCCGACGCCGAGCACCAGCAGGAAGGCGCCCTGCACGGTGACCGAGCCGACCGGTCCGACCACCGCCTGCACCCGGGCCACCCGCAGCCCCGCCCCGTACGCCTCGCGGGCGCTGCCGGTGACCGTCTCGGCCTCCCGGGCCTCGGCGCGACTGGCCCGGATGGTCCGGGCGGCGGAGATGGACCGCTCCACCGCCGAGGTCATCTCGCCGATCCGTTCCTGGGCGGCACGGGCCAGCGCCCGGACCCGGCGGGCGAATGTGAGCGCGAAGCCCAGGCCCAGGCCCACCCCGAGCAGGGTGACGCCGAACAGCAGCGGGTCGAGCAGCACCATCGCCGTGCCGGCGCCGACCACCATCACCGCCCCGGTGACCGTCTCGAACAGTCCCGAGGTGACGACCGCCCGCAGCAGGGTGGTGTCCGAGCCCAGTCGGGAGAGCAGGTCGCCGGTGCGCCGGCGGTCGTACTCGGCGATGGGCAGCCGCAGCAGGTGCCCGGCCAGCCGCCGCCGGGTGCCCAGCACCAGCCCTTCGGCGGTGCGTTGCAGCAGGTAGTCGCGCAGGCCGCCGATCGCCGCGCCGAGCACCACGAGTGCCACGAGAGCCGCGACGAGGTCGGACACCCCGAGACCGCCGCCGACCCGGTCGAGCACCGTCCGGGTCAGCAGCGGCTGGGCCAGCGACGCCGCCGCGCCGACCAGCGACAGCACGCCCACCACGGCGAGGGTGCCGCGGTGGTCGCGCAGGTACGGCAGGAGCGCGGCCAGCCCGGGAGGGCGGCCCTCGGAAGCGGTCATGCCGGGAACGGTAGTCGGCCCGGTCACGCTCGGACGCCAGGTCAGGCGGCCAGCACCACCTGAAGCTCCTGACGGCGCCGTTCGGCCAGATCGGTGAGCAGGGTGGGCGCCTCGTCGAACGGCACCACCGCCGAGACCAGGTGCTTGCGGATCACGTCTCCGTACGTCCGCAGCAGCTCGACCGTCTCGGCGGAGAGCCGCTCCCGGTCCCAGGTGGGTGCGAGTCCACGCGGCACCCGGCCGATCTGCGCGCAGCGCAGCGCCAGCCCGTTGTGGTGGAACTCCTCGCCGAGGCGGACCGCGTCCGCGCCACCCTGGTAGAAGGCGAGGTCGATCACCGTGCCCTGCGGTCGCAGCAGCCGCAGGGCGAGCTGCAACGCCCACGCCTGACCCCGGCACTGGAACACCACGTCGGCGCCCCGGTCACCGGCGGTGTGCGCCCACCGCGTCTTGAGCACGGCCGCCGGGTCGTCCGCCTCCGGGTCGAGGGTCTCCAGGCCGAGCGCCTCGGCGACCTGCCGGCGCTGCTCGGTGGGGTCGAGCACCACCACGGAGGCGGCGCCGTGCCGCCGGGCGAACAGGGCGGTCAGCAGCGCCACCACGCCGGCGCCGACCACCGCGACCCGCCGGCCGCGTACACCGTCGGCGAGCGAGCGGACGTCCGTGCCGTGCAGGTCGGCGGCGGCGTGCAGCAGACCGTTGGCGCAGATCGGTCCCATGTGTGCGACGTAGACGCCGAGCAGCGGGTCCAGGTCGTCGGGCAGCGGCACGAACCGCTCGGCCACCGGGTCGGCCAGCCAGCCGGTGCGGTGCCCGTAGGTCATCGCGCCGACCGCGCCCACCGCGACCGCCGCGGTCGCGCTCTCCACCACCCGGCCCACCTGCATGTACCCCAGGCGGGTCACCGGGTACGGGGTGCTCGCCGCGCCCGGCTGGAACAGCCCCAGGTCGGCGTTCCAGGTGACGTTCAGGTACGGGTTCGTGCCCTTGACGTAGCTCAGCTCCGTGCCGGCGGAGACGCCGCTGAACAGCGTCTCGACCCGGAAGGTGCCGGGGCGCAGCGGCGCGGCGTCCTGCTCCACCAGCTCGACACGGCCGGGCCCGGCGACCACCACGACCTTGTCACGCATCGACGGTCACCCCGGTGCTGAGCAGAGCCGGGGCGCTCGCCGTGGCGATCCGCACGGGCTGACCGGTGCGGGCCGAGTCGGCCACCGCGAGGGCCAGCCGCTGGGTGCCCAGCGCCTCGGCGTACGGGACGCGCACGTCGTCGCCGACGCCGCGCACCGCGTCGACGAAGGCCCGGTCCACGGCCACCCGGGCGGCCTCCGGGTCGGCCGGGATGTGCCGTTCACCGTCGGCGTCACGGATCGTCAGGCCCTCCTCGGTGAGCGACAGGGCCAGACCGTCGGCGAGGATCTCCAGCCCGGCCCTCTGCTTCCAGTCGAGCACGCAGGCCGCGCTGAGGGTGCCGACCGCGCCGTCGGCGAAGCGCAGCACGGCGGTGGTCACCGAGTCGATGTCCGCGCCGTCCACCGGCGGCGGCGTGCCGTTGCCGTACGCGGTGACCTCGGTCACCTCTCCGACCAGCGCCCGGATCAGGTCCAGCACGTGGGCGGCCTGCTCGACAACCGGGCCGCCGGAGCGGTCGCGTCGTGACCACCACGCCACCGGGGGCACCTTGTCCAGCCAGGCGCCGCTGACCATCCGCACCGGACGGTCGGCGAGCAGTTCGCGGGCCTCGTCGAGGACGCTCAGGTACCGCCAGTGGTGACCGACGGCGGTCAGCAGGCCACGGCGGGTCACCTCGTCGGCGATCCGTTCGGCGGTGGCCAGGTCGACGGCGACGGGCTTCTCCACGAACATCGGCAGCCCGGCGTCGAGCACCGCCTGCTCGGCGGGGCCGTGCGCGAACGGTGGTACGCACACGTACACCGCGTCCAGGCCGGCGGCCAGCAGTTCGGCCACGTCGGCGTAGGTCTGCGCCCCGTGTTGCGCGGCGAGCGCGGCGGCCGCGTCGGGCACCACGTCGGTCACCCCGACCAGGTCCACGTCTTCGAACCCGGCCAGCACCCGGGCATGGCGCTGCGCCACTCCTCCGGCACCGACCAGACCCACCCGGCATCTACGCATCCGACAACCCCTTCGAGGACGTTTCATGAGCGATGGGAGCAGTCCCCTGGGCGGTGCGCAATCAAACGTTCATCCCCCGGGAACGGATTGTCGTCACCTCTGTGATCACGCTGTTGCCCGGAAAGCGGTTAGCGCATGGTGGGGAATGGGAACAATCAAACACGGTTTTTTTCCGCCCACGATTCGTAAGGGGTGCCAGTGCGGGATACGACATCGAGCGTGTCACCGGTGGTGGAGGCGTGGGCCACGTACCGGACCACTTCAGCGGCAGACTGGCCGGCACGTCGGCTGCTGCGCGCCAAGGGAGACAGTCGGGTCAGCGTGGTGCTGCCGGCTCGCAACGAGGAGGCCACGGTCGGCGCGATCGTGTCGACCATCCGGGAGCACCTGATGGACCGGGTGGCCCTGGTCGACGAGCTGATCGTGGTGGATTCGCGGTCGACCGACCGGACCGCGCAGGTGGCGCGGGCGGCCGGTGCGGAGGTGGTCAGCCAGGACGCGATGACCCGGGGCCTGCCCCGGCTCACCGGCAAGGGGGACGCGCTCTGGGCCGGCCTGGCCGCGGCCGAGGGGGACGTGGTGGCGTTCATCGACGCCGACCTGCGGGAGTTCCGGCCGCACTTCGTCAGCGGGCTGCTCGGCCCGCTGTTGACCGATCCGTCGGTCGACTTCGTCAAGGGCTTCTACCACCGACCCCTGGTCGGTACCGCCAGCGTCGAACAGGACGGTGGTGGCCGGGTGACGGAGCTGATGGCCCGGCCGCTGCTCAACCTGTTCTGGCCGGAGCTGGCCGGCTTCGTGCAGCCGCTCGCCGGCGAGTACGCGGCCCGGCGCGACGTGCTCGCCCAGGTGCCGTTCGTCTCCGGGTACGGGGTCGAGACGGCGATGCTGATCGACCTGCTGGACCTGGTCGGTCTGGACGCGTTGGCGCAGGTCGACCTCGGTGAGCGCAAGCACCGCCACCAGGACACGGCGGCCCTCGGGCGGATGTCCGCGCAGATCATGTTGACCGCGTGGTCCCGGTTGCAGCGGCGCGGCTGGGCGAGCCCGGGGATGGCGCCGGAGGCGCTGCTCACGCAGTTCCGCCGTGGTGGTTCGGACACCCTGCCCAACCTCGACCGCGAGATCGTGGTCAGCGACGTGTCCATTGAGGAGCGCCCACCGCTGGCCGAGCTTCGCCACCGGGTGCCCCGCCGACGGGTCGCCGCGGCATGAGCGCCAGGAAGGCCGTCCGATGAGCCTCACCGTGCTGATGAACGCCGGTCCGTGGCTGTCCGTGCCACCGCCCGGCTACGGCGGCATCGAGAACGTGATCGCCACGCTGGTGCCGGAGCTGCGGCGACTCGGCGTACGGGTGGTGCTCGCCACGGTGGGCAGCAGCACCCTGCCGGTGGACGACCGGATGTCGGTCTTCGGCGACGGGCAGTTCGCCGCGTTGCAGCGGCCGTACAACCAGGTCTGCGGGATCGCCCAGGCACACCTGGCCGGGGTGGTCCGGGAGCTGCACTCCCGCGACGACATCGACCTGGTGCACGACCACGTGGAGGCGGTCGGGTTGGCCACCCTCGCCGCGATGGGGCCGTCCGGTCCGCCGACCCTGCACACCCTGCACTGGGACCTGGCCAAACACCCGGCGCTGTACGGCAGCCTGGACGGCGGCGACCGGGTGCGGGTCAACGGCGTCTCGGCGTCCCAGCTGGCCCGTGCGCCGCTGGCGCTGCGGGAGCACTCGGTGGGGCACGTGCACCTGTCCACCCCGCTCGCCGTCGACGCGACCGGCGAGCCCGGCCGGAGAAGGGCGAGCACCTGCTGATCCTTGGCAGGATCAACCCGGGCAAGGGGCAGGACGTGGGCGCGCGACTCGCACACCGGGTCGGGTTTCCGCTGGTGTTGGCCGGCCCCGTCGGTCCGTACCATCGGCCGGCCGACCTGGCCGCGGCGGGCGACGAGGCCCGGCAGAACCCGGACGTGCGGTTCTTCCTCGACGAGGTGGCGCCGCACGTCGACGGTGACCTGGTCCGCTGGATCGGGACGGTGGCCGGTCAGGAGCGCGACGACCTGCTGGCCAGCGCCCGTGCCTCGCTGTTCCCGCTGCGGTGGGAGGAGCCCGGGGGTACGGCGGTGGTCGAGTCGTTGGCCCTGGGCACGCCGGTGGTGGCGACCGCCCGGGGTTGCCTGCCGGAGCTGATCGAGCACGGCCGCACCGGGCTGCTGACCACCGACGAGGAGGAGCTGGCTGACCTCGTGCTGGCCTCCGAGCTCCTCGACCCCGACGAGTGCCGGCGGGTCGCCGCGCGGCGGTTCACCCCGGCGGTGATGGCACAGCGCTACGTCGAGCTGTACCAGCGGGTCCGCGAGCTGGCCGGCGCGCCGCGGCTGCAACCGGTCTGACCTGCCCCGTTGCCGCCGGCGTTTGCCGTCGGCGGCAACGGGTAGCCGGCAGCCCGCACGCCCGCGGCGCAGCGAGGAGCTGGTGATGGTCGGACCGATGGCGCACTCGCGGGCCCGAGCCAATCCGGCCGACGGCAAACCGCCGGTACGGCGCGCGGCGGCCACGGTGTCCGTGGTGTTCCTGCTGGTCGGCGTGCTCGGTTTCGTGCCGGGGATCACCAGCGGCACGGGCGACCTGCGGTTCGCCGGTCACGGCTCGGGCGCGTTCCTGTTCGGCGCCTTCCAGGTGTCGGTGCTGCACAACCTCGTCCACCTGCTCTTCGGGGTGGCCGGCCTGGCGCTGGCACGGACGGTCAGCGGCGCCCGGGCGTTCCTGATCGGCGGCGGTGCCGTCTACCTGGTGCTCTGGCTGTACGGGCTGGCGGTGGACCACGACACCGGCGCGAACGTGCTGCCGGTCAACGACGCCGACGGCTGGCTGCACCTCGGCCTCGGCGTCGGCATGATCGCGCTGGGCCTGCTGACCGGGCGGGTCCGACGGTGACCTGCGCCGGCAGACCGGTTGGTCCGGTTTGACGCTGCGTGGCGTCGGGTAGTTGGCAGGTCTCGACCCACCAGCGACCCGAGGGAGCCCCGATGCCCAGCCGGATCACCTGCGAGGTGCGCGACACGGCACCGGTGGCGGTCGTTCGGCTCACCGGCGAACTGGACCTGCGCACGATGCGGTCGGTGCACCAGGCGCTGGACGTTGCGCTGGCCGCCCAGCCGGACGCGCTGGTGGTCGACCTCGCCGAGGTCACCGTCCGGGACCGGCTGGCGCTGTCGGTCTTCGCCGCCACGGCCCGGCGGGCCGAGGAGTGGCCGGCCGTGCCGGTGGTGCTCTGCGCGCCGTCGCCGGCCGCGGCCCGCTGGTTGGCCGAGACGACGACGTGTCGGGTGGTTCCGGTGTTGCCGGACTGCGCGGAGGCGACCCGGGTGGCCGGGGAGACGAGCGCGCCCCGACTGCGGGCACGTTTGGAGCCGGTCGCCGGAGCCTGCCGGCGTGCCCGGGAGTTGGTCGTCGACGCGTGTGCGCGGTGGAACCTGCCCGACGCCGCCGGCCCGGCGGCGCTGGTGCTCAGCGAACTGGTCGGCAACGTGGTCCGCCACGCGGGGACGCCGATGCAGGTGACGGTGACCCTGCGCCGGCCGTACCTGCACCTGGCCGTGGTGGACGGCAGCCGGGCGGCGGTGGAGCCGGGCGGGGCGGACCTGCACGCCGAGGGTGGACGTGGGCTGCTGCTGGTCCGCGAGCTGACCCAGCGGTGGGGCAGCGTGCCGGCCGGTCAGGGCAAGGCCGTCTGGGCGATGCTGCCGGCGACCTGAGCCTTCGAGGTGCTTGCGCCGGTACCAGCGATCTGACCGAAATTACCGCTCTCGCCTGGTTTTATGGTCAGAGGGCCGGGTAGGCACGCCCGTCCTTTTGTCGTCACGACGGGGTGAGCAGCCATGCCCGAGCGGGTAACCACGGAACCCAGTCGCGATCGAGGTCCGGCGATCCTGGCGCCGGCACGTTTCGGGGGCTTCCCCGGACCGCTACGCGCGCCGGTCCCCGGCAACTCGTTGATCAGGTTCCTCGCCACCACCGACCACAAGCAGATCGGCCTGCTGTACCTGCTGACCTCCTTCGGGTTCTTCCTGCTGGCCGGGTTGGAGGCGATGCTGATCCGGGGTGAGCTGGCCCGACCGGGGCTGCAGTTCCTCTCCTCCGAGCAGTACAACCAGCTCTTCACCTCGCACGGCGCGGTGATGCTGCTGCTGTTCGCCACCCCCGCCGCCTTCGGGTTCGGCAACTTCATCGTGCCGATCCAGATCGGCGCACCGGACGTGTCGTTCCCCCGCCTCAACGCCCTGGCCTACTGGCTGTACCTGTTCGGCGGCCTGATGGTGGTCGGCGGGTTCCTCGCGCCGGGCGGCTCGGCGGACTTCGGCTGGACGGCGTACAGCCCGCTCAGCAGTTACGAGCACAGCCCCGGCGTGGGTGCGAACATGTGGGTGGTCGGTCTGGTCGTCTCCGGTCTGGGCACGATCCTCGGCGCGGTCAACCTGATCACCACGATCCTCACCCTGCGCGCGCCCGGCATGACCATGTTCCGGATGCCGATCTTCACCTGGAACATGCTGTTCACCAGCGTGCTGGTGATCCTGGTGTTCCCACTGCTGGCCGCCGCGCTGCTGGCGCTGTCGGCCGACCGGCTGCTCAACGCGCACGTCTTCGACCCGGCCACCGGCGGACCGATGCTCTGGCAGCACCTGTTCTGGTTCTTCGGCCACCCCGAGGTGTACATCATCGCGTTGCCGTTCTTCGGCATCATCACCGAGATCATTCCGGTGTTCGCCCGCAAGCCGCTCTTCGGCTACACCGGGATCGTGCTGGCCACCATCGCGATCACCGTGCTGTCCATGACGGTCTGGGCGCACCACATGTTCGCCACCGGGCAGGTGCTGCTGCCGTTCTTCAGCATCCTCAGCTACCTGATCGCGGTGCCCACCGGCGTCAAGTTCTTCAACTGGATCGGCACCATGTGGAAGGGGCAGCTCACCTTCGAGACACCGATGCTGTTCGCCATCGGCTTCCTGGTGACGTTCCTGCTCGGGGGCCTCACCGGGGTGCTGCTCGCCAGCCCGCCTGTCGACTTCCACACCCACGACACCTACTTCGTGGTGGCGCACTTCCACTACGTGGTGTTCGGCACCGTGGTCTTCGCGCTGTTCGGCGGCTACTACTTCTGGTGGCCGAAGATGACCGGGCGCCTGCTCGACGAGCGGCTCGGCAAGGCGCACTTCTGGACGATGTTCATCGGCTTCCACGGCACCTTCCTCGTGCACCACTGGCTGGGCAGCGAGGGCATGCCGCGCCGGTACGCCGACTACCTGTCCACCGACGGCTTCACCACGCTGAACACCATCTCCAGCATCTTCGCCTTCATCCTCGGCCTGTCCACCCTGTTCTTCATCTACAACGCCTGGAAGTCCTGGCGCTACGGGGCGATCGTGACGGTGGACGACCCGTGGGGCTTCGGCAACTCGCTGGAGTGGGCCACGAGCTGCCCGCCGCCGCTGCGCAACTTCGACCGGATGCCCCGGATCCGCTCGGAACGGCCGGCGTTCGACCTCAAGTACGGTCCGCTCGTCGCCGACCTCGGCCGGGACCTGCCGCAGCGCACCACCAAGCCGCCACAGCACTTCGCCGAGGAGTTGCGCATGGAGCACCACACTCCCGAGTCGCCGGCCGCCGAGGGCGCGCACGGCGCCCGCGACGCGGTCGACTACCAGCCGGCGCCGCGCTCCGGCGCCCGTCCGGTGGACGTGCCGGAGCCCGAGGGGGTACGCCGGCCGAGCTTCGAGCAGAGCGACTCGCCCAAGGACAGCGAGGACGCGCCCAAGCCGCACGAGCGGTGGCGGCACCCGCACAGCGAGGGCGAGGGCGACCCCGAGGACCGCTGATCGGCGTACGCCGAACGAGGGCCGACACCCCGGCGGGTGTCGGCCCTCGGCGCGTGTCGGCAGGTGCGTCAGTCCCGGGTGGGCGCCAGGCCGGCGGCGGTCAGCGAGCGGCGTACCGCGGGCTGGACCCGGGTCAGCCGCAGCGGCACCCCGGTCCGGGCCGCCGCGTCCCGACCGGCCATCAACGCAGCGATCCCGCCCGCGTCGAAGCCTCCCGCGCCGACCAGGTCGACGACCACCTCGCTGGGCTGGCCGGTGACGGCCTCCAGCATGGCCCGACGCAGCTGGTCCGCGCCGTCGCGGTCGACCTCGCCGCCGACCTCCACCACCACCCGGTCGCCGTTCTGCTTCACCGAGATCCGGGTCTTGCCCGGGTCCGGTTCCGCGGCGCCGTTCTGCCACGGGGGCGGCGCGTCGGCGAGCATCGCCTGACGCAACCAGGTCAGCGCCCGCGACAGCAGCCGGGACACGTGCATCTGCGAGATGCCGAACCGGGCGGCGATCTCCGCCTGGGTCTGGTTGCCGTAGAAGCGCATGGCCAGGATGCGTCGCTCGCGCCAGGGCAGTCGGTGCAGCAGGCCGCTCACCGTCACCCGGTCGTCGACCGATTCCAGCGCGTTGTCCGACTCGCCGACCAGGTCACCGAACTCCGCCGAGCTCTCCCCGCCCACCGGCGCGTTGAGCGAGCCGGACTGTAGCCGGCCGCCGACTCCAGCGCGGCGAGAATCTCCTCCTCCGGCGTCTCCAACCGGGCCGACAGCTCGGCCACCGACGGCGCCCGGGACAACTCGCTGGTCAGCGCGGCGGTGGCCTGACCCACCTCGAGGATCAGGTCGCGCAGCCGGCGGGGCACGTGCACGCCCCAGGTGCGATCCCGGAAGTGCCGCTTGATCTCGCCGACGATGGTGATCGCGGCGTACGCGGTGAAGGAACCCCGTTCCGGGTCATAGCGGTCGACGGCGTTGACCAGCCCCAGGCGGGCCACCTGCTCCAGATCCTCCAGTGGCTCGCCGCGCCCCCGGTAGCGGCGGGCGAGCCGGCCGGCGAACGGCAGCGCGAAGCGGACCAGGTCGTCCCGTGCCTCCTGCCGACGCTCCGGCGGCAGCCCCTCGATCCGGGCCGCGTACGCCAGCGCCGCCGCGTCGAGGTCCTCGAGACCTCGCTCGGTGGGTGGTGGTGTGGTCGTGGTCGTGCTCGTCTGTCCGAACATCCGCGCCTCCCTCAGGAAGGTCCCCCGCCCGGATCGGGAAACCGGTCGTGCGCGTGGTCGAGCCACGCACCGGGCCGGAAAAGGTGGGTCAGTGACTGGGATGCCAGCGGGCGACAACGCCTGCACGCAACGCGATCAGGGCGTCGCAGCCAGCGATGTTCCCGCTCCGTAGGTACTCAATCACGGGACCCCGGGTTCGCGAGGATGTTTCGGCGTCCTCCGCCTCAGGAGACCAACAACCCCTGGTGGCGGCCGCTGTCGCGGAGCGCGGCCAGGGCCTCGGTGGCCCTCAGAGGGGGCGGCACGGGCAGGTCGTACGGCTGGGAGCGGAGCACCTCCGTGGCCCGGCGGGTCGGTACCGAGGTGACCGGGTATCCGCGGGCGGAGGTGCGGTCCAACGCCCGACGACGCCGACCGAACCCGGCGACCGCCAGCCACTGCGGCAGGCCGGCCAGGGCCGGCGAGCGGACACCGGGCGGCTCGGGCAGGACGTCCACGGAGGTGAACGGCTCACTGCCGGCCAGCCACCACTCGGCCTCGTCGACGCTGCGTCGGGTGGCGTTCTCACACCAGTACGGCACCAGCCCCGCCCGCACCACCTGCCACGGATCGAGCAGCCGGCCGCACTCCACCACCAATCGGTCACCGGTCTTGCCGGCGCCGCGCAGCCACCGCCGGTACAGGTCGGCCACCCCCGCGCTGAGCGCCGCCGGGCGGGGCACGAGCACCCGGTGCAGGGGGTGCTCGCGGCGGGCCGCCCAGTCCCGCGCCGACCCCTCGAAGCCCGAGTCGACGCCGTGCTCGGCGTAACCGGACGGCACGGACACCTGCGGTGGTTCCCACCGCGCGGCGTCCCCGCCGACGGAGCGCAGCACCTGCCGCAGCACGTGGCTGTCCGGGTGGAAGTCCACCGGGTCCAGTCCGCTGGCCGGGCAGCCGACCTGGAAGCTGTGCCTCGGGCCGTGCTCCAGCACCGGCCAGGTTCGCGCGTCGCGGACCAGCACGACCGGGGCGCCCGGAGCGAGCCGGTCGGCCAGGAACTGCCCGTACGCGGCCGGCAGGGCCTGCCAGGCGGCGGTCAGCGACACGGTCACCCCGGTCAGCGGTCCCCGGCTCGCCGGGCAGTGCACCTGACGCAGGTGCAGGTCGGCGTTGGCGGCGAGCAGCCGGGTGGCCAGTGCGGCGCCGTGCTCCAGCGCCTCCGCCGGACGGTCCACCGCGCCGTCGGTCCAGTGCGCGGTCATCTCGAAGCCGGCCGGGAGCCACGGCACGCCGAGAGCCACCGCGAGGTGCGCCGCCGCGCCGTGCGGCGAGCCGATCAGCACCCCGGGGTAGCGCCGACGGGGGTACTGGTCGACGAACCAGCGGGCGACCCGCCCGGCGTCCACCTCGTCGACCTGGGCGGCGGTGAGGGCGACCCGACCCGCGGCCCGGGTGACGGCGGCCCGGCGGACCGGCTCGGGTGTGCCGGGAAACCGCGACATCGGCCCGGCGTGTCCCAGGTCGGCGCAGTCCGTGCCGCGCAGCGCACGGGCGGTGGCGGCGACCAGCACCCGGGCGGCGCTGCCGACGGCCACGACCCGGTCGCCGGCCAGACCGGCGCCATCGGCCGTGAGCCCCTTGTGCACCTTGTGCACCGGCCCCACCTTGCCTCGTTCGCTCACCACGCGGCCCGGCTTCCCGTCCCGATGGGGTTCAAACGGGGCATCACCCTCCCGGCGGCACAATCCGCTGGTCGGCGGGGTGCGCCGGTCATCCTCGGCGTTCGGCCGCTCGGGTTTCGGCGGGGCCAGGGCGGGCACTTCCGGGGCCATGCGCACCGACGACACCAGCGAGCCCGCCGCTGCCACGATCACCCCGTACGAGGACGGACCGCTCCTGGTTCGCGGCGACTTCGCCCTGGTCACTCCCGACGGAGAGCGGATCGACGCGCGCCGGGGCACGGTGGCGCTGTGCCGCTGCGGCAAATCGGCGCTCAAGCCGTTCTGCGACGGCACCCACAAGGTGGTCGACTTCCGCGCGGGCACCTCCCGCGAGGGCTGACCGGGACCGTCAGGCCACGCCGGCCAGAGGGCCCCCGGCGACCGACGGCAGCACGGTCGTCGGCATCGAGAGGCTCCGCGGGGCGGGTGAGCGCAGTGAGCTGCGGCCGGCCGCCCAGCTGTCCAGCAGGTGCGCGGCGAACAGCCGGTCCACGGCGAGTCCGGCCGCCGCGCCGAAGAGCACGTCGGGAGCGAGGGCCGGTTCGGCGCGGACCAGGCCGCCACACATGTCGTGGGCGGCGATCTGCTCGTGCACGGCGTCGGCCTCGACGTGCTCGTCGTAGAAGCGGGTGGCGACCTCGTCGAAGCCGAGCCGGCGCAGCCCGTTGCCGTAGCGACGGTTGGGCAGCGAGGAGGTCATCTCGAAGGCGGCCAGGTGCCCGAGCAGTGCTCCCCGCAGGCGCCGGTGCAGCCCGAACAGCGACATCACGTTGTTGGTCGCCAACGTCACGGCGGGCGCCGCGTCCAGGTGGGCGCCGTAACCGGTGTCCAGGCCCAGCCGGCCGAGCGTGGTCCGGAACAGCTCGGCGTGCATCCGGTCCAGCCGGCCGTTGCCGTACTCGTCGGTCTGGATCTCCACGAGGGCGGCCTTGGCCGCGCCGCCGAGGCGGGGCAGGGCCCAGCTGTGCGGGTCCGCCTCGCGCAGGTGGTAGACGGAACGGTGGACGACGAACTCGCGGAACTGGGTGAGGTCGGCGTGCCGCTGGAGGGTCGTGGCCAGCGACGGCCCGTCGTCGGCCGCCACCAGCTCGGCCAGCCCGGCTGCCACCCCGGCGGACGGCACCCGTGGAGAGCCGACCAGCCGGCGCAGCGCCGCCTCGAAGGGGCGTTCGGCACGAGCGCGCAGGCCCAACAGTGTCGGCTGCCACTCCCAGTCCTCGTCGACGCCCCGCCAGCCCCGGTAGTGCAGCTCGTAGCAGAGGAAGAGGGTCAGTTGCAGGTCCTCGTCGGTGAGCGGGTCCGCCGGGTCGAGGTCGGCGCCGAGGCTGGCCGGCAGGTCGTGCGGAGCACGCCGCAGCGCGTCGGTCACCGCCGCGGACAGCGGACCGCGCGGCTGCGGTAGGGGCGCGGGACCGTAGCGGCGGTCGGCGGGCTCCGGCATGTGACCTCCAGCGTCGTCGGCCGCTACTGATGCCCCTGGACAGGGCGCCTAAACGAGATCCTGCGTGGTCACGGTGCGTTCGGTCTGCTCGCGCACCTTCCGGGCGGCCGCGCCCTCGGCGTACAGGCCGCGCAGGTCGGCGAACGCCGGGTCCGGCGGCGTCAGCGGCACCGCCGGGTCGACGACGGCCTCCAGTACGCACGGACGGTCCGCGGCGAGGGCCTCGTCCCAGGCCGCGCCGACCAGTTCGGGACGGTCCACCCGGACGCCGTGCAGCCCGAGCAGCCGTGCCCAGCCGGCGTACGGCACGTCGGGCCGGCGTTGGCTGGGGTCGCTCGACGCCTGCCGTCCGCCGCCCATGCCGTTCTGGTCCCGGTTGTTGAGCACCAGCACGACAAGTCGAGGGTCGCGCCACTGCTGCCAGTGGTGCGACACGGTGATCAGCTCGGCGAGTCCGTTGAGCTGCATGGCCCCGTCGCCCACGAGCGCGACCACAGGTTGGTCGGGTGTGGCCAGTTTGGCGGCCACCGCGTACGGCAGGGCACAGCCCATCGAGCCGAGGGTGCCGCACAGCTGCGCGTTCACGCCGGGTGGCAGGGCGAGGTGCCGGGCGTACCAGTAGAGGACCGAGCCGACGTCGACCGCGACCGCGCCGACGCCGGGCAGCCGGCTGGACAGCTCCTGGAGCACGAGCTGCGGGTTGATCGGGTCGGCCGGCGCGGCGGCCCGGTCGGCGGCGTCGGCCCGCCAGCGGTCCACCGAGTTCTCCACGGTGGCGCGCCACTGCGGGCTGGGTCGGTCGGGCACCCGGGCCAGCAGCGCCCGCAGCGTCTCGGCGGCGTCGCCGATCAGCGGCACGTCGGCCGGGTAGCGGGCGCCGATGCGCCGGCCGTCGATGTCGATCTGCACGGTGCGGGCCTGCCCCGGCATCGGGAAGTAGTCGGTCCACGGGTCGTTGGTGCCGACCAGCAGCAGCGTGTCGCAGCCGCCCATCAGCTCCGCGGCGGCCGGGGTGCCGACCTCGCCCAGCACACCGGTGTGGAACGGCAGCCGTTCGTCGAGGACCGGCTTGCCCAGCAGCGAGGTGGCCACCCCGGCGCCGAGCCGGTCGGCCAGCTCGACGATCTCCGCGGCAGCGCCCCGACCGCCCTGGCCCACCAGGATCGCGGTGCGCTGACCGCTGCCCAGCAGCTGCGCGGCGGCTTCCAGGTCCACCTCGTGCGGCAGAACCCGGGCCAGCGGCTCACCGGGCGTCGCCGAGATCACCCCGGCCGTGTTGGCGTGCAGGTCGGGTACCAGCGCCTCCTGCAGCTGCCGGGGCAGCACCACGCAGGTCGGGCTGCGAGTCGCCGCCGCCGTACGAAACGCCTGGTCCAGCAGCCCCGGCACGTCCTGCGGACTCCGGCCGTAGCGGACGAACTGGTTGCACACGTCGCCGAAGAGCCGGCTCAGCCCGATCTCCTGGTGCGCGCCGCCGAGCGGCCCGGAGATGTCCTCGCCGACGATCGCCACCACCGGCTTGCTGTCCAGCTTGGCGTCGTACAGGCCGTTGAGCAGTTGGACGGCGCTGGGCCCCTGGGTGGCCAGGCACACGCCGATGCCGCCGGTGAACTTGGCGTGCCCGGTGGCCATGAACGAGGCCGTCTCCTCGTGTCGGGCCGGGACGAACGCCGGTTCTCCGCCGGCACGTTCCAACGCCTCGACGAGTGGGGCGATCGCCTCGCCCGGATAGCCGAAGACCCTGGGCACCCGCCAGGCCAGCAGTCGCTGCACCACGAGGTCGGCCACGCACCGCTCAGCCATTGCCGCGCCCGGGAGTGCTGGGGTCGACGTAGCGCAGCACCGCGCCGACACCGTCGGTGAGTTCGGGTGCCTCGTCCGGGCCCAGCACGGTCAGCGCCGCGTCGGTGCCGACGAGCGCCCGCACCAGCGCCGCGTCGGCGCGGACCCGCTGCGGCTCGTCGACCGACATGGCGGCCAGCTGCCCCGGGTCGACGGCGATCTCGGTGGGTTCCGAGCCGATCCACAGCTCGCCGTTGGCCGACGGGTCGTCCACGATGAGCATCGTGTCCACCTGGTTGCGTTGCAGGGCAGAGACGACCGCGTCGAGACCGGCGCCCACGTCCTCCTGCACACCGAACCTGTCCAGCGCGGCGGCGATCCGCTGGTCGGCGACCTCCGCGATGGTCTGCACGGTGAGGTCGTCCAGGAGCGCCTGGTCGGCGCCAGCGGCCCGCGAGCCCGCGTCGGTACGCACCATCAGGTCCTGCCAGCGCTCCGGCATCTGGGCGGCGACCATCCCGGTGGCCCGGACGTCGCCGGCGATCACCACCACCTCCGCACCAACCTTCTCGGCCAGCTCCACGGTCGCCGCGGTGACGTCGCCGGCGTTGTGGTGCCAGGCCTCCATGGCGGCCTTCTGGTAGATGTCCTGGGACCAGCCGCCGGGCTGAACCCGGCGCAGCGGGAAGGTCTCCCGGCCGACGACGTGCGCCCGCCGCGGTACCCCGCCGGCGCTGATGGCGACCGCGTCGGCGCCGGTCCGGTCCGCGAGCACCCGCACCCAGGCCACCTGTTCGCCGCGCTGGGCGAGCAGCGGCATCACGTGCGGCAGCGGCCCGTAGTGGGCCAGGTCGTGAAACGGTGGCGCGGAGAGGTACTCGGAGAGCACCACCCGTCCTCGGGTGGCGAAGACCGCCAGACCGTACTTGCCGGCCATCGGGTCGTGGCCGCGGATCACCCGGTCCAACGCGGCCACGGTCGCCTCGTCGGCGCCCTGGTCGGTCAGTTCACGCGCCAGGGCACGCCAGCGCAGGGCGAGCGCCGCGTGGGCGTCCTCCGTGTCGGCGGAGCGTCCACGTACACCGAGCACCACGGCCCGGGACGGTCGTAGAGCGGGCGCAGGAAGGACAGCTGCATGCTCGACCCCTTTCCAGCTCGGCCCCCCGCTTACCCTGCCCGCCCGGGATGTCACCTCGCGGCCGTGAGCCCGTGACCAGGTTTCATTCATGTCGTTCAACCGAGGACGCCGATACGATCAGTGAACGGAACCGGACTCTCGGTGGTGGAAATGGACAGCGGACTCGATACCCGACGCATCGTGCACCCGACGGAGCGGATCGTCACCGGGCGGTTGATCCGCCTGCTCGACGGCTACACCCGGGAGGTTCGCATCGGTCAACCGGTGCTGGTGGCCGTACTCGCCGCGGCGGCGATCGCCCGGCTGCCCGCCCTGCTGCTGCGCACGCTGTTCTCCTTCGGCGGCGGCGGCACCCGGCGACGCTGGAAGGAGCTGAAGCAGGGCCCGGAATACCTGGTGACCCCGGTGCGGCTGCGCTCCACCGCCGGTCAGCTGTGCGAGGTGGAGCTGCACGGCCACCTGCCGCAGAGCGCGCTGCACCCGGCGGACCACCTCCAGCTCACCCTGCGCTCGCAGCGCGACCCGGACCTGCCGCCGCGCATCGAGCGGATCGTCAACCTCACCACCGGGCAGCTGCTCACCCCGCGTACCGCGACGCTCTGGTCGCACCTCGGCCCGCCGCTGCTGTTGCAGGCGGTGCTGGGCGCGCTGCTGCTGGCCGGCCTCGCGGCCTGCTCGGCGCTGGTCTGACCGGTCGGGCCGGGTTCCCCGGCCCGGCATCGTGGCGCCGGGAAGCGATCAGCCGACCGGGGCGGGCTCGCGGACGGGTTCGCGGTCGACGCCGAGCATTCCCCGGCGGCGGGTCCAGCGCTCGAAGACCAGGGTGGCGAACGGCGGCACCGCGCTGGCCAGCGCCACGGTCGTGGCCGGCAGGCTCCACCGGTGCAGCCGGGCCACGGCCAGCACCAGCAGGACGTACGCGATGAACAGGCCGCCGTGGATCGGGCCGAAGACCTTGACGCCCAGCTCGTTGCCCGGCGGGCCGTACTTGACCGCCATCCCGACCAGCAGGGCCAGCCAGGAGCACGCCTCGGCGATTGCCGCCGCGACGAACAGTCGGGTCACCTTCTCGCGCATCCGCACGCCACCACCTCTCGGACCGCAATGCTATCGGTGTGGTCTGGCTGGGCTACCGGTGCGGGCAGTTGGGTAGGAAGGGAGCATCGGGTCTTCCCCCGCCCGCCGATCACGTGCGAGGTTAGGGGGACCAGCGGTGACGGGGTGGTGACCATGGGCGAGGACGTCGGGGTACGGACCTTCAGTCGGGAGGACCGGGCCCGCTACCGCGAAAAGGTCCGCCTCTGCCTCGACGTCTTCGCCGAGATGCTGCGTGAGTCGCGCTTCGACATCGACCGACCGATGACCGGGCTGGAGATCGAGCTGAACCTGGTCGACCAGGCTTCGATGCCGGCGATGCGCAACGCCGACGTGTTGGCGGCCATCGCCGACCCGCTCTTCCAGACCGAGCTGGGCCAGTTCAACATCGAGATCAACGTGCCGCCGCGGCGGCTGACCGGCACCGGCACCGCCGACTTCGAGGAGCACGTGCGGGCCAGCCTCAACGCCGCCGAGGTGAAGGCCCGGACGATCGGCGCGCACATGGTGATGATCGGCATCCTGCCGACGTTGCGTCCGGAGCACCTGACCGCCGAGACGCTCTCCGCCAACCCCCGCTACAAGCTGCTCAACGAGCAGATCTTCGCCGCCCGTGGCGAGGATCTGCCGATCGCCATCAGCGGAGTGGAACGGTTGGCGGTGACCGCCGACACGATCACCCCGGAGGCGGCCTGCACCAGCACCCAGTTCCATCTGCAGGTCAGCCCGGCCCAGTTCGCCGACTACTGGAACGCCGCCCAGGCGATCGCCGGCATCCAGGTCGCGGTGGGGGCGAACGCGCCGCTGCTCTTCGGCCGGGAGTTGTGGCGCGAGACCCGCATCCCGCTGTTCCAGCAGGCCACCGACACCCGCTCGGAGGAAATCAAGGCCCAGGGGGTACGACCGCGGGTCTGGTTCGGCGAACGCTGGATCACCAACGTGTTCGACCTGTTCGAGGAGAACGTCCGCTACTTCCCGGCGCTGCTGCCGGTCTGCGACCCGGAGGATCCGGCGCAGGCGCTCGCCGCCGGTGAGGTGCCCAACCTCGCGGAGCTGCGGCTGCACAACGGCACCGTCTACCGGTGGAACCGCCCGGTGTACGACGTGTCGCGTGGCCGGCCGCACCTGCGGGTGGAGAACCGGGTGCTCCCGGCCGGCCCCACCGTGGTGGACACCATCGCCAACGGCGCCTTCTACTTCGGGCTGGTGCGCGCCCTGGCCGAGTCGGACCGGCCACTGTGGTCGCAGATGTCGTTCAGCGCCGCCGAGGAGAACTTCACCAGCTGCGCCCGGCACGGCATCGACGCGCAGGTGTTCTGGCCCGGCCTCGGCTACCTGCCGGTGACGGAGCTGGTGCTACGCCGGTTGCTGCCGATGGCGCATCACGGCCTGGACCGGTGGGGGCTCGACGCGGGCGAACGGGACCGGCTGCTCGGCGTCATCGAGCAGCGCTGCCTGACCGGCCGCAACGGTGCGACCTGGCAGGTGGAGACCCTGCACCGGTTGGAGTCCGCCGACCACCTGGACCGGCCGGCGGCGCTGCGCGAGGTGGTCCGGCACTACGTGACGCTGATGCACAGCAACCGACCGGTGCACGAGTGGCCGATCCCGTAGGCGCGTTGGCGGTGCTCAGCCGCGCGGGGTGGGAACCCCGAAGAGATCGATGATGCCGGCGGGCAGCTGGGCGAGCAGGTCGTGTCGCTCGTCGTCATCGAGCGCCTCGGCGACGGTACGCAAGACCGCCTGGGCGTGTTGACGCACCTGGTCCGCGTTGGCGACCTGCTCCCGGTCGCCGACGTTCTTCAGGAACTCGCCGACGTCCCACCGGCGGCCCTGCGGATTGCGGGTGACGGACCCGTTCAGCCGCTCCGGTAGCTGTGCCGCCAGGTTGTCGGCCTCCTGCCCGGCGAGCCGTTCGCCGAGCACCGACAGGACGGCCTGTACGGACCGCACGGCCTCGTTCTCCCCGAGACCCGCGCGCCGCCGTACCGTGGCGATCATCTGCTCGTACTCCATGACCCGCTCCTCCCGTCTCCTCGACCGGCCGTCAGGCCTGCCGGCGGACGAATGGGGCGAGTTCCCAGGCTTCCTGACCACAAACGGGGTCACGCGCCCGGGCGGACCCAGGGGGACGGGTCGTCCCGCAGCCGGCTGTAGAGGTACCCGTCGCGCCACGCGCCGGCCCGGAACTCGCAGGCCCGCAGGACGCCCTCGAGGTGGAAGCCGGCCTTCTCCAGTGACCGCTGCTCGGCGAGGTTCTCCGGGTGGGTTCCGGCCTGGATGCGCTGCGCCGGGGTGTGCGCGAACAGGTAGTCGCAGAGCAGCGCCTGTGCCCGCCAGCCGACGCCCCTGCCCCGCCACTCGGGGAGCAGCACGATCCCGATCTCCCAGTACGACGCCCTGCCGCCGTACCGCCCGGACAGGTAGCTGACGAGGCCGACGGCGGTCTGACCCTGCTCCACCTCGACGACGAGCCGCCCGTCGTCGACGCCCAGCCAGCCGTCGACGGCGAAGCGCCGCGCCGGTGCGCCCGGGTCACGGAAGCCGGCCCAGTCGAGCCCGATCAGTCCGGGCTCGACGCAGAACCGCCGTAGCATCGCCAGGTCGGCCTCGTCCACCGGCCGCAGTCGAACGGTGAAATCGTCCCCGGTGGACACATCGGCACTTTCCATTGACGACACACTAGTCGCGTCAGTCGCGCTGCCAGCTGAGCCAGGTCGGGCCGTGCTGGAAGCCCACCCGCTCATAGAGGGGCACCGCGCGTTCGCTGGAGTGGACGGTCACGTGTTCCAGGCCAAGCTCGCGCGCCTCGGCCAGCACCATTTTCAGCAGGGCCGCGCCGATCCCGCTGTCGCGCAGCTCCGGCACCACGTACACCGCTTGGACGTCGCCGGTCCGACGGTGCCGGTGCGTGGGGCTCGGCACCCGGTCGGCGAGCATCAGCCAGGCCATTCCGACCACGTCGCCGTCGACCTCGACGACGAACGGCCGGTGGGTCGACAGATGCTCGGTGACCCACGTGGCGAACAGCTCCACGAAGTCGTCGTGGTCATTGCCCGTGTAGCCGCCCTCCTCGGCCAGCCGCCGCCATCGAAGGCCCGCCAACGCGACGGCGTCGGCTGGCGTCCCCGCGCGTACGTCTGCCCGAACCCGTCCTCGATCAAAGTCGTTCGGCATGGCCTGAGGCTACCCACGCCCGGGCCTGGCCCGGACCCTCCCGACAGGGGCTGCCGCAGCCGGGTCGGCGCAGCGGGCCGCGTCGGTGCACGGGGTGCCGTTGGGCGCCTGTGGAGCTGAATCGTCTGTGGCATCACCGGCCGGGTGCGGGCTCGGGGACCGCGTGGGCCGGCCAGCCGGGGCTGAATCGTCTACGACATCAGCTCCACAGGCACCGCGCCCTACCTGCCCGCCCCGCCGTAGAGGCGATCAATCTGACCGACCACCGGAACCTTCGTACCGGCCCGTTGGTGGAATGGGTGGAAGAGGTGAGGTGACGGGTGTCCGACGATGATCTGATCTCCGGGCTCTACGCCAGTTGTTTCCGACGCCTGGTGGTTCAGCTCTACGCGGTGACAGGCGACCTGAACGAGGCGCAGGAGGCGGTCCAGGAGGCGTTCATCAAGGCGCTGGCCGCGCCCAGACGCCTGGCCGGGCTGGAGAACCCGGAGTCCTGGCTGCGCCGGGTCGCGGTGAACGAGGCCCGGAGCCGGTATCGGCGGCGGCGCGTGTACGACCGGCTGCTGCGTCGGATCGGCCCACCGCCCGCCGTCGCCGACCACTCGCCGGAGCACCTCGCGCTGCTCGCCGCGCTACGCGGGCTGCCCGAGGGTCAACGACAGGCCCTTGCCCTGCACTACCTCGTCGACCTGCCGGTGGACGAGGTAGCCGCCACGCTGGGCGTCTCGGCCGGGACGGTGAAGTCCCGGCTCTCCCGGGGCCGGCAGGCCCTGGCCGCGCTGCTCGCGGACCCCGACACCACCCATGTCTCGCAAAGCGGGAGGACCAATGTCCGATCGTGAGTTGCCCGGGTTCGACGTCGGGACGATCACCGAGGCCGTCCGGCAGCCACCCTTGAACGAGCTGAGGTCCACGGCCCGGTCCCGTCGACACCGGTCTGTCGGGATGGCGGCGGCCCTGGTCGCACTGGCCGGCGTGGCGGTCGTACCCCTCCTGGGCGGGTCGGGCCGGACGTATCCCGCCGCGCCGGTCGAATTGTCACCCCGTGCCGAGCAGTCCGGGGACTTCACGCTGACCGGTCCCGACTCCGGCGTGGAAGTGCGCAGGGACGGCTGCACCCTGCGCTTCAACTTCACCGATGACCGAGGCCGGAGCTGGTCGGACCGGGGCGCGGCCGAGTACCGGAGCACCGGATGCGGGGCCAGCCCCACCTCGACGGTTGGCGAGCTCGCGGTCACCATCCTCGGTGACCGGTCCTACCTGGTGCGCGACACAGGTTCGCTGCGCCTGTCCACCGACTACGGCCGTACCTGGCGGGACGCCACCGCGGCGATCGTGGCCGTGCCCTCCTTTCCGGCGACGACCCAGCCGGTCTATTGCGGGTTCGGCTGCGGGGCGGTGCAGGAGCCGCTGGCGGTTGATCGCTCGACCGGCGCCGTGTACCGCCTCACCGGCGACGCGCCGTCGGGGCGCCCGTTGTTCAGCCTCTACCCCAGCCCGGACGGCACCCTCTGGGCGACCTACCAGATGTCGACCAACCCGAGGGCAACCGTCGCGCGCAGCACCGACCGGGGCGCGACCTGGACCACCTGGGAGGCGGGCGCCGGCAGCACGGTGCTGGCTCTGGTCGGGATCGACCAGCGGGAGGGCTACCTGTTGACCCAGGCGTCGAGCGAGGACGCGTCGATCGCACTGCTGCGGACCACGGACGGTGGGAAGACCTGGGCGGACACCGGCGCCGTCCTGCCGACACAGCCGCACTGGGACCTCACGGCCGGATCCGACGGATCCCTGATGGCGATCACCGCGATCGGGGGCGCGCAGTCCGGCCGGCTCGCACACCTCCTGGTCAGCCGGGACGACGGGCGGCACTTCACGGTCGCCCGGGAGTACGGGCCACTCGTCGGCTCCGGCAGCGTCGCGCCCGGGTACGCCTGGCTCTTCGGCCAGGACGACGGCGCCAGCGGCGGGCCAGATCATGTCCTGCTCACCACGGACGCCACCACCTGGACCCGGTTCGCGCTCTCCCCCTGAGGGCCGTCCGGCGGACCGGCACGACCCGGCGCTCACCGCTCAGACCGTGAGCAGCACCTTCGTGCAGTCGTCCTGCTTCTTCTGGAAGATCTTGTAGCCCTTCGGGGCGTCGCGCAGCGGCATCCGGTGGCTGACGATGAAGCTCGGATCGATCTCACCGCGTTGGATGCGCTCCAGCAGCGGCCGGGTGTAGCGCTGCACGTGGCACTGACCGGTCCGCATGATCAGTGACCGGTTCATGAACGCGCCCATCGGGAACTTGTCGACGAACCCGCCGTACGCGCCGACGACCGAGACCACCCCTCCGGAGCGGCAGGCCAGAATCGCCTCGCGCAGCGCGAACGGCCGCTCGGTCTCGGTGCGCGTGGCCTGCTTGGCCCGGTCGTACGCGTACATGGCGGCGTTGCCGTGGTGGCCCTCCAGGCCGACCGCGTCGATGCAGGCGTCCGGTCCCCGCCCGGCGGTCATCTCGTTGAGCGTGTCGAGGACGTCGGCGTGTTCGTAATTGATCGTCTCGGCGCCGACGTGCTCCTCGGCCAGCCGCAGCCGGTACGGGAACCGGTCGATGACGATCACCCGTTCCGCGCCGAGGATCTGGGCGCTGGCGGCGGCGAGCAGTCCGACCGGCCCGGCGCCCCACACGGCGATCACCTGCCCGGGCTTGATGTCGCACATCTCGGCGCCCATGTACCCGGTCGGGAAGACGTCGGCGAGCATGACCGCCTGGTCGTCGGGGATGTCGTCGGGCACCTTGAGCGGGCCGACGTCGGCGAACGGCACCCGGGCGTACTCGGCCTGGCCGCCGGCGTACCCGCCGAGCAGGTGGGAGTACCCGAAGATGCCGGCCGGCGAGTGGCCCATGATCTTCTCGGCGATGCCGGCGTTGGGGTTGGAGTTCTCGCACACCGAGTAGAGGCCACGCTGGCACGAGGAGCAGTGCCCGCAGGCGATCGGGAAGGGCACGACCACCCGGTCGCCGGGTTTGAGGTTGCGCACCTGCGGGCCCACCTCGACGACCTCGCCCATGAATTCGTGACCGAGGATGTCGCCCTTGCGCATGGCGGGGATGTAGCCGTGGTAGAGGTGCAGGTCGGAGCCGCAGATCGCGGTGGTGCTGATCCGCACGATCGCGTCCCGGGCGTTCATGATCGTTGGATCGGGCACGTCGATCACCTTGACGCTGTCGGTGCCCATCCAGGCGTTGGCCTTCATTGTCGGTCCCCTTCGGAGCTCGGGCGGTCAGCGGCGGGACGCCGGCAGCGGCTGTGCGGGACGCTGCATGGCCTGCTGGCGGACGGAGATGCCGTTGGGGCTGCCCTCGGAGCGGACCACCTCGCCGGTCTCCAGCACCTGCTTGAACCGGCGCAGATCGTCGCGGACCTGCTGCTCGGGCTCCTCGCCGAACAGCTTCGCCACGACCCGACCGAGCGCACCGGCGGGGGGCGCGTAGCGCAGTTGCACCCGTACCTCGGTGCCCCGGTCGCCCGGGGCGGGCACGAAGGCGACCCGCCCGGCGTTGGGCACGCGGGTGCCGGGCAGCGAACGCCAGGTGATCGATTTGTTCGGCTGGTCGTCGATGATCTCGGCATCCCACTCGACGCGGTGACCGGCCGGTCCGCGGGCGGTCCAGTGCGAGCGGCGCAGGTCGTCGGCGTGCACCGACTCCAGGTGCGCCATGAACCGGGGCAGGTTCTCCATGTTGCGCCAGAACCGGTACGCCTCCGTGGGCGACCGGTTCACCGTCACCGCGATCTCCATCCGGATCACGCGGGCGCGGGCGCGGCGGGCGCGGCCGACAGCGATCGCGGCGGCCACGTCCAGGGCGGCGATGCCGGCGACCGCGGCGGTGGCCAGTGTCAGTCTGCGGCGGCGTTCGCCGCGCCGGTCGGCCATCGCCCGGCCGAGCAGGGTGAGGTCCAGCGCGTCGCCGGCCACCATCGTCCACGTCCAGGCCGCGGGTCGACGCCCGCTGAGCAGGCCGACGGCGTGCACCAACTCGCGCGCGCCGACGGCCGGGATCGCGGCGCCCGCGGCCGGCGAGTCGTCCACCCCGGCCAGCCGGGCGAGGGGTCCGGGCGCGACCAGGGCACCCACGCCCAGGGCCAGGCTCAGCAGGCCCAGCGTCCTCGGCAGTGCTGTCGGCACCGGCCCGTCCAGCTCCGGCAGGAGCACGTTGTCGACACGGTCCATGTCCGGTCCCCTTCCGGTGGGCGCGGCCGCCGGCGAGTCGGCGGAGCGGCGGTGGCTCTGCCCAGTGACGCTATGCCGTACATCCGGCCCATGCGCCTGGTTTGGAGCAGAACGTCCGATGCGCCGGTCACCGCGCCGTCGGCATGGCACCGTCGACCGAGGGCCGGAGTTAACAGCGACCGGCATCGGGTAGCCGACACGCGCTTCTACCGGCGGCCGGGGAGGTCGGATGACCGCGACCAGTGCCTTCTTCGAGCGGTTGACCGTTGCTGGCCAAGATCCGCGCTTCAGCAAGGTGTGTGGAAGCATCCGATTCGACATTCGGGACGGGGACCACCTGGAGCAGTGGCGCCTCAATATCGATCATGGCCGCATGCAGGTGACGAAGGGCCCCGACCCGGCCACGACTGTCATCAGGGTGTCCGCGCAGGTCGCGGAGGCGATGGCCCGTGGTGAGGTGAACGGCCTGGCGGCGATCGCCCGGGGCGAGATCCTGGTCGACGGTGACCTCGGGCTCGCGCTGCGGATCGGGCGGCTGTTCCCACGCGCGCCCGGGCCGTCTCACGGCGACGCGGACAGCGGGGCGTAGCCGATGAGAGATATCGCTGGCACCGTGGCGTGTATCGACGGGAACACGTTCATGGTGTCGGACGCCTCTGGCGACGTCGAGTCGTCCCCCGGCACCCCGGTCGGGCTGTTCGCCGCCGACACACGCTTCCTGTCCCGCTGGGCGCTCACCGTCAACGGCGAACGCATGGCCGCGCTGTCGGTGGACGACAGCCAGTACTACGAGGTCACGTTCTTCGTGGTGCCGGGCGGGGCGGTCGACTACGTGCAGGCCGACGTGTCAGCCATCCGGCGCAGACGTATCGGCCCGGACCTCACCGAGTCGCTGACGATCTTCAACTACGGTGAGCGCGACATGGAGCTCGACGTACGGCTGGAGGTGGCAGCCGACTTCGCCGACATCTTCGAAATCAAGTTCGACATCGGCGACAAGGTCGGCAGTCACTACACCCAGGTCCGCCCGGACGAGTTGTGCCTTGGCTACCGGCGCGGCACCTACCGACGTGAGGTCGCCGTGTCGGCGAGTGAGCCCGCCGACTTCGACCCGAACGGCCTTCGGTTCGCGGTCCGACTGCGGCCCGGCGAGCAGTGGTCGACGCGTTTGCAGGCCGCGATGCGGGCGCTGCGTCCGGACGGCGTCGACCTGCGTTCCGTCCTGCGGGCGCAGCGACCGGACGACTCGACCCTGCCGGCGAGCGTGCAGGCGTGGATCGCGGCGGCCCCGACGCTCGACACCGACAGCGCCGCCCTCCAGCAGGTGTACCAACGGAGCCTGGTGGACCTGGCGGCGCTGCGCTTCGCCCCCCTCTCGCTGGGCGGTGCGGCCGTACCCGCCGCCGGGCTGCCCTGGTTCATGACCCTGTTCGGCCGCGACAGCCTGCTGACCTGCCTGCAGACCCTGCCCGTCACACCGTCGTTGGCCCCGGCGACACTGCGGATCCTCGCCTCGCTCCAGGGCGCCCGCACGGACGACGTGCTGGAGGAGGACCCCGGCCGGATCCTGCACGAGCTGCGCTACGGGGAGTCGGCCGCGTTCGAGGAACAGCCGCACTCCCCCTACTACGGCACGGTGGACGCCTCACCCCTGTTCGTGGTGCTGCTCGACGAGTACGAGCGCTGGAGCGGTGACCGGGCGCTGGTGATGGAGCTGGAGCAGGAGGCCCGCGCGGCCCTGGCGTGGATCGACCTGTACGCGGACCTGACCTCCACCGGCTACATCTGGTACCAGAGACGTAACCGCGCGACCGGCTTGGACAACCAGTGCTGGAAGGACTCCTGGGACAGCATCTCCTACGCAGACGGCAGGTTGCCGGGCTTTCCGAGGGCCACCTGCGAAACCCAGGGGTACGCCTACGACGCGAAGATCCGCGGGGCACGGCTGGCGCGTACCGTCTGGGGCGACCCCGACTACGCCGACCGGCTGGAGCGCGAGGCGGCGGCACTCTACGACCGTTTCAACCGGGACTTCTGGCTGGAGGACCGCGGCTACTACGCCCTCGCGCTCGACCACGACCTCACTCCCGTCGACAGCCTGTCCTCCAACATCGGGCACCTGCTGTGGAGCGGCATCGTGCCGCCGGAACGGGCCCCACGGGTCGTCGAGCACCTGATGGGTCCGGCGCTCTTCTCCGGCTGGGGGGTGCGTACCTTCGCCGAGGGACAGCGCCGTTACAACCCACTGGGCTACCACAACGGTACGGTGTGGCCGTTCGACAACTCGTTCATCGCCTGGGGGCTGCGCCGGTACGGGTTCAGGAACGAGTCGGGCCGCATCGCCGAGGGCATCCTCTCCGCCGCCACCTACTTCGAGGGTCGGCTACCCGAGGCATTCGGCGGGTTCGACCGCAACACCACCCGGTTCCCGGTCCGATACCCGACCGCCGGCAGCCCGCAGGCCTGGTCCAGCGGCGCGTCCATGCTCCTCATCCGCACCATGCTCGGCATCAATCCGCACGAGGACCACCTCGCCGTGGACCCCGCGCTGCCGTCCGCCTTCGGGCGGATCGCGCTCCTGGACATCCCCGGCCGCTGGGGCACGGTCGACGCCTTCGCGCGCCAGCGCCCCAACAAGCCCTAGGGGCACTGCTCCCGGACGGGGACGACGTCGGCGCGGGACTGCTCAGCTGAGATGTTCATCGGTGCCGGGCGCCACTGTGGACGGGCCGACTGGTAGGAAGGAGGCCAGCTGCCTCACCTTTCGGGAGATCATCGTGGCGCCTTCGCACCTGTCCCGCCGTTCCCTGCTGGCCGCCGGTGGCGCCGCCGCCGTCGCGCTCGGAGCGGCCGGGGCGAGCCCGTCCGCTGCCGCCGCCGAGCCGGCCGACAACCCGGTCGACACGCCCGCCGAAGCGCTGCGCCGGCTGCTCGCCGGAAACCGGCGGTTCACCTCCGGGCACGGCCGGCACCCGCACCAGGGCCTCGCGGACCTGCATCGGCTCGCCGCCGGTCAGCATCCGTTCGCCGTCACCGTCGGCTGCGCGGACTCCCGGGTGGCGCCCGAGGTGCTCTTCGACCAGGGTCTGGGTGACCTGTTCGACAACCGGGTCGCCGGCAACATCGTCGACGACCTGCTGCTGGGCAGCGTCGAATTCGCGGTCGAGGAGTTCGGCAGCCTGCTGATCGTCGTCCTCGGGCATGAGCGTTGCGGCGCGATCACCGCCACCATCGACGCCATCCGTACCGGCGGTGAGGCACCCGGACACATCGGCACCATCGTGGACGGCCTGCGCCCGGTCGTCGAGCCGGTGCTGAATCAGCCCGGCGACCCGGTGGAGAACGGGGTCCGCGCCAACATCGCAGCTCAGGTCCAGGCGCTCTCCGCACGCAGCACGATCATCGCGGAGAAGGTGCACCAGGGCGCTCTGCGGGTGGTGGGCGCCCGCTACGACCTGGACAACGGGCGGGTCTCGCTGGTGGCCTGACGCGTATCCCCTGGCCGCCCCGATGACGAGGGCGCCAGGGGATCACGCACCACTGGCCGAAGACCGCTGCCACCGTCAACCGCCACCGCTGGCACCCGAGCGCGATCGCTCGACAGCCTGATTGATCTCCAACGCCCGCTGCCACAGCGGCGACGCCTCCTCCGGCCGCCCCAACGCCGCCAACGTCTGCGCCAGGTTCGCCAGTCGGAGCGCCATGTCCGGGTGCCCGGCCGGCAACGCCGACCCGGTGATCTCCAACGCCCGCCGGTGCAGCGGCAACGCCTCCTCCAGCCGCCCCAACTCGCTCAAC